>BFAR01000104.1 GCA_008974855.1 archaeon MnTg01 | reverse complement strand
TTTTCTTTGTTTTAGTTTTAATTCTTCTAACTTTTGATTTTACCTTTCTAGCCTTTGATTTTTTCTTTGTTTTAGTTTTAATTCTTCTAACTTTTGATTTTACCTTTCTAGCCTTTGATTTTTTCTTCTTTGCAGGTGTTTTTCTTCTTTTAGATGCAAGCTCTGAGAGTTTTTTACTGATTTTTGATAGATTGAGATTGGCTGATTTTTCTTGTTTTGTTTTTCTTTCTATCTGCTTTGCTAAGCGATTTGTGGTTTTTGTGCCATTTGTGATAAGTTTCTGTAGATCAGGTTTTGAATGAATTTGTTTTTGAATTTTATTAGTTAATTTTGTACTTGATCTGTAATAATCTTCTATCCCTTGAGAGATTTTTTTTGCAGTTTTACTTCTTTGCTTAATTTCATCTCCGAGTTCATCAATCCTTTCAGTTATTATTCGAAATCTTGCAATTGCCTGATGTTTTTCTTCATCTGATTCAGCAAAATCTACTTCTTGTTCAGCTTGCTCTTTAGCCTCATTTTCGCGTCGAAGACTTTCTTGAGCGTTAGTAATCAATCTTTGAATGCTTTCTTGCTGGGCCTTTCGTTGGGTAAGAATTCCAGAAACATCATCTAATTGCTCTTTTGAGGAGTCAATTCTTCGTTGAAGAGTTACTAGACCAGAAACAGACCGGTTGGTTAGAGATTTGGCTTTTTGGAACTCCCTTTCACCCTTTTTGCGAAGTTTAGCAGCCTCTTGTTTTCTTAATTGCAATTGGACAGATTGTCTTGCTTTTGATGCCAATGATGTTTTCATTAAATCTGCTAGAATAAATTATTCTTATAATCATGATTTGACATATAGGTTAAGATTTTCAACATATGATTCTGTTTTTAAATTCACTTTTTATCATGAATTTAAGAAATATTAGTACATTCTACAGAATTATAATAACCAAATGGAATTTCATCCTTCTCAGATACCTATTGCCAACACCTTTGATGTAAAAGATGAAAAAGATGCAGAAGAGGCTGCAGAGGAAATGGTAAAGATTGGATTTGCAAATAAAAAAACTGGTTTTAAGGTTCTAATGCCAAAAGATAGTAAAATAGCAAAAAGAGTAGGTCAGATTATTACTACTAGTGTCAATTATGGTTTAAGGAAAACTAAGCAAGAAAGAGATTTACGATATTGGACTTATCATAATGACAAAGATCATTTCGCTATAGTTTTGATTAGTTCAAAAGTTTTTGATGAATTAGATTTTTGATACATCAAAATCTTTCAAAAGTTTTACTTTCTTAGCTACAACTCCTGCTAGCATAATTCCTAAAATGGTTCCCCCAATGACATCCATTGGAAAATGCTGAACCACATAAATTCTGCTCATGGCCATCAAAAATGGGTATAATAGCAACAGGTAACAAGCTTTGGGAAATCTTTGAGAAAGTACATTTCCTAGGATTATTCCAAATACCATAGCTCTTGCAGCATGTCCAGATGGATAAGATGCATTAAAGCCCCCTTCACAAAATAGCGCAAAGGTATCTTCACCAGGCTTAATTTCAAACGAAGTTCCTTCAAACTTAATAAAAAATGGAGTACCTTCATAATCCAAACTTGGTCTATCTCTATCTACTTCACATTTTATGTATCCAGTAAGCAAAGTAGCCAGAACTAATAATATCATTAGGGCTAACCCAATTCTTCTAGTCTTTTTTATAATTAAAAGAACAATTGAGAAAACGAGCATGACACGGATATCTCCAGCCTCAGTAATAGACTGCATAACAAGGTCTAATGCTACATTGCCTGCAATAGATTGGAAATACTGACTAACAGATTCATCAAAATCTTGAGTTACTTCCCAAGAAACTAAGAGTGTAACGAAAACAAATGCCAGTACAGTTAGAACAAAAGGTCTAGAACGAACGTCAAATATGAATTTCTGCAATTATGTATCCCTCTTTAGTATCATTTTTAATTTTTCTCAATAATGTTTAGTTAATTATCGGAAATACCTTTTACTCTAACATTATTCATTTCTGTATCTAAAAGGATAGTCCATGCGATGAAAAATAAATCAAAAATCTGATCGGCTCAAAGATTTTAACCCGGTAAAAAATAGGAAGGACGTGAGGCTGTTAACTCTAAATGATTTTGATCTTAAAGGTAAAACCATCTTCTTGCGAGTTGACATGAATTGTCCAATTGATCCTAATACAATGGAGATTTCAGGTACCAAGAGAATTGAAGAGGCAACAACTACAATTAATGCTATCAAAGATTCTAAATTAGTTGTTGCATCTCATCAAGGCAGAGTAGGCAATAAAGACTATACAGGGATGGAAAAACATGCAAAAGTTTTAGAGAAATTATTAAATCGAAAAATAAAATACGTTCAAGACATTATTGGAGAAGCTGCACAAACTGAGATAAAAAATTTGAAAGATGGGGATATTTTATTACTTGATAACCTAAGACTTTGTGCGGAAGAAAATTATGAGTTTTCTCCTGCAGATGCAGCTAAAACTATTATGGTTAAAAGATTGGAAAAACTTTTTGACCTTTGTGTATTAGATTCGTTTCCAAGTGCTCACAGATCCCACCCGTCTATTGTAGGATTTGCACATGTGTTACCGGCTTGTGCAGGTAAAATTGTCGAAAGAGAGGTACGAAAACTAGACGAGATAATGACAGTTGCAAAAGCTCCTCATGTAATTGTTCTTGGAGGATCAAAGGTGGATGATAGACTAGAAGCAATCAAAATGCTGATTAAAAAAGGGAGAGCAGATCATGTGTTATTGACTGGGCTAATAGGTAATGTGTTTATGAGAGCACAAGGCCGAATAAGAGCACCTTTAGGAATTAAGCGAGAAGAAGAGATTGTTGCAAAGGCACATGCTCTAATTGGAGAGTATCCTGATGTATTTTCTACACCAGTTGATGTTGCAGTTGATAAGGATGGTTCAAGAGTTGAATTAGATGTAAGAGATCTAAGCAGGGAAGACACCATATATGATCTGGGCCCTAAAACTGTTGATTACTACAACAAGCTAATTTCTGGTGCAGGAACAGTTTTCATTAGCGGACCTCCTGGATATTTTGAAAAAGAAGAATTTAGTTTCGGTACAAAAGGAATTCTGGAAGGAATAGCAAACTCAATGGCTACCACTATTGTGAGTGGCGGACATCTAACTTCTGCACTCAAACGTTATGGATTAATAGATAAAATTAATCATATTAGTACTGCAGGAGGAGCCCTTGTGCTGTATATGACAGGAGAAACACTTCCTATGATTCAGGTTTTAGAAGAGGCGGCCCAACGTCACAGATCTAAATAGATGATTTACAGTCTGAATTTGTACAAATTCTAGCTTCTGTTTTTCCTAAATAGATTTCTTTATTGCAAGATTTACATTGAATCATTTCTACTGATTCGAATAACTTGAACCATATTGTTGTAAAGTTTTGTGCAATATTTCTCACAAGACCAGAATCACAAATTTCTTGAAAAAATTTTTCCATATCATCAATTGTCCAAGATTTGTCAACATCACCATTTTTTTTTATTATTTCAAAAATTTCATCGTTAGTGAATCTTAATTCTGTATCATTGAATTTTTCATAAATAATTTTTCTAATTTGTTCTTGAATTTTTCCAGTGGGTTGGAAATCACTCAATTTAGTATAGTTTGGATGCATCTTCTTTTAAACCATCAACTGATGATGAGTTTTCTATTTGTTTGGCCAAGTAAGAGTAGAGACCAAGCTTTAAGGCTTTCAATGACAATAATGCGCATTTAATGCGTACTGGACTCTGTTTGATTAGATGTTGTAATCCTAATTCAGACAAAATTTCCTCTTTTTTTAGATTTTTTGCAAATTCAATATTTTGTCCCTTAACCATTTGTGTCAATACAGAAGTACAGGCTTTGCAAATAGTGCATCCATCTCCATGCCATTTAATATCAGAAATTTCATTATTGTTTACACGCATTTGTAATGTAATGTCATCTCCACACATTGGATTGGCATCATGTTGAGAAATATCTGGATTCTCAATTGTGC
>BFAR01000103.1 GCA_008974855.1 archaeon MnTg01 | reverse complement strand
TTAACAGAATGACTGAGATGCTTGGCGGATTAATGACAGACACGTTCACGGGTGATTCTTCATTTGGTGTTGAAACAGCTACTAATGCAGAATCTGATAAGATTCTACAGGAGGCAGCAGCAGTTGCAGAATCAGCTGTAAGCGAAAAATTCCCATCAATGCCTGTAGAGCAGGTAACTCCATCATCTACAACTACACGATACATGTAGTTTAATTCACTTTATTCTAAATGGAAAAAATTAAGATTCTCTTCTAGAATCTTTAAAATTTTTGATTCGTTCTCCTTCAGTACTAATAATAGAATCAATTCCTGAAAGTTTTCCTCGCAAATTGTTTATCAATGTACCAACGTCATCTGCTTCTTGTTCTATAGCTCCTCTTTTCCTAGTAAGATTCTCAATCCCTTGCTTTTCTTCTTCAATATACTCATTAACCTTCATGAGTTTTTCTTTGAGATTCTTAATATCCACAGATTCATCTTCAATTTCTTTTTCTAGGTTTGTACGCTTATCTTTTAGATTTTTAATCATTAATCCAACATAATCAATAGCCTCTTCTAATTTCACACGTTTATCTTTCAAAGCTCTAATTCCTATCTGGCCTTCAGATGAGGAAGATTCAGTTTTGGGCTGAGATACAGAAACATCTTTTTCGGTGTTGTGATATTCTGGTTCTTCCTGAGGTCTTTCTTCTACCATTTCTGAACCCGCAGATTCTTCATGTTCTAGATGATCTTTCCTAAATTTTTCAAACATGATAACTGGAATTAATGTGAACAGTATCGAATAAAAAGTTAGAGATACGATAAGCTGACAATTAGCTTTTCTTCTGTAAATTGAATCATTTTTTTGAGGTTTAGACTCTTTGCCCCCGCACATCATAATCACTAAAATCAGCATTTTTTGAGAGCGAAACACCTGTTCCGCTAGGCGTTCCGCTATGAAGTTTCATAATGTCCCTCATAAGTCAAGCATTCGTATACTAACCATGTCAAAACAACAATACAGATCCGAAATGGGCATCATGGGAGATATCCTTGGTGTTACCATGGACGGTGGACGAAGTGGAGTTATAGTCTCTGCAATATCCAGAAAAGCAAATCTCTCTCACTATGCAGTACTTGATAAATGTGAGAAATTGGTTTCTGCTGGATTAGTAGAGACCATAAAGAACGACAGGAATAGACTATATTTGATGACCGAAAAAGGTGTCCAATTTTTCCAAGAGTTCCAAAGATTCCAGTCCCTCGTTGAATCAATGAATCTAAGGTATTAATCGAATGAACCAACAAACGGTAGTGCCCTACTGGCAAGACCGCTCTCCAGAGGATGGAATGCTTTTTGTAAGGACAAAAAGCATCCTCACATCTATGGGAAGGGCGTCTCTTCTTGCTGTGGGCTTGATAGTAATGGCCATTTCGATGCCAATCCAGAGTACTTTCGGTACAGTAAGGACACTTGATCTGATAATATATCCAGATGGAACCACACACATTACAACTGAAATTTCAACTAATCCATTAAATCCAGACTTTTTTGTAAATGTCTTTGGTCCAACTATAGATAATTTTGTTGCAGAAGATGAAAATGGATTTTTACTCTCCGCAGATATTGAGGAAAACACTGCTGTTGTTACTACCCTTGGAGCATCCACCATTTCACTAAATTATGATATTCATGATCTTGTATCTAAAGAAGGAAGACTCTGGTCTTTTACAATCAATTCTCCAGTAGATTTTTCTCTTTTGATGCCAAGCAATATTGTCATCGTGGGAATGAGTACTTACCCTCTAAATCTTCAGACCATAGATGAGCAATCTTTACTTTTACTACCCAGTGGTCCTGTTGAAATAAACTACTTTTTTGGAGTATCTGAAATTCCTCCACCACCAACTAACAATCCGGAGAAAAATTCTGATAACTCTATTTACTTAATTGGTGGAGGTATTGCAGCTGCTGGTGCAATTGCGGCAATAATGATGAAACGTTCCAAACATACTACAACCAAGAAAACAACTGAAACTATCACAAAACAAGAAAGCATAGAAAAACCTCTAGATGTTGAAACAATCTTTGAACATATTCCAGAATTAAGAGAGGATGATAAACAATTAGTTTCTTTTATTTCAGCAAATGGAGGTCAAGCATATGAAAGTGAGCTCCGCAAAAAATTCCTTCAACCAAGAACTACCATGTGGAGAGCAGTCAAGAGATTAGAAAGATATGGAATTGTTGAAATCGAGAAAAAAGAACTTCAAAACTTGGTTAGGTTAAAGAAAAAACTGGAGGATGAACAATGAGAAAAATAATTTCTTCTATTGTATTATTGGCTTTAGTATCTTCCATGATCTTTAGTAGCATTCCTGTTAGTGTTTATGCAGATTCTCAATCTGATTCTCTAATTAGAATTGCCTCACAGGCTAGAGATCAGGTTAAAATTCAATTATCTAAAGTTGATGCGACCCAAGAAATTAAAGATAAGTTTGAGCTAGGTTCAGAGCAAATTAAATTGCTTATTGAAGCAGTAAGTATAGAAGATGTTCCTACTGCAAGACAACATTTTCTTTCTGCCATGACGATTTTCAATAATATAATTCAACAAATATCTGATAGACCTTCAACCGCTAAAGCAGAATTATCTGGTGTAGATCCTGCAACTGCAGATACTTCAAGGATAGCTCAGGAACTAGACCGATTGGAAAGATATACTGCTCAACTAAAGAGAATTGCAATCAATAATGAATTTGCTCTCGATTCCTCCAAATCTTATAATTTAATTGAGCAGGCAAGAAATGATCTAAGAGACGGAAACTCAGATTTAGCAATTTCTGCAATTCCGGAGATAAAGCAGTCAATAATTGAACTAAATCAAATCCTCAAAGAAAAAACCAGACAGTATACAACTGAACGTGCTAAAACATTAGCTGGAAAACATCTTGAAGATCTAGACAGGTTAATTGAGGAAGCAGAAGAAATGGAGGTATCTGATGGTACCATTGGTAAACTATTAGAGGCCAGGAAAAACCTGAATTCACTTTCTGATGCCTCTGTTGAACAAATCATTAACGAAGTGAAACGTATAATGTCAGTCAAACAAGATTTCGAGAAATCTAAAGCAGATAGAATAGAATCCAGATATCAAGACCTAGAGTCAAAAATTGATCGACTATCAAATTATCCTTCTGACATCCCAGAACTAGATAAAGCAAAAACTATGTATTCTGAATTAAGAGATCTTGTTTCTACAGGCAATTATAATGAGGCAATACGATTACTAAACTCGCTAAATAATCTAATTAACGAAATCCAAAATTCAATAACTGATAAAGAGGAAGCAACAGAAGCCACTGAAGAGAGACACACATCTCTTTCAGATTCTAAAGCAGATAGAATTAAGATCAAAATTCAGAGATTAGAAGTAGAGATGAATCAGCTTGACGAAAAAATTGGAGACGAAGCTGTATCTAAAAGATGGTTAAATAATGCATTTTCACTGTTAGAAGACGCAAAGAACCAAGTAGATTCTTCTGATAATACATTAAAAATAATCATGAAAATAGAACAAATCATCAAGAGAATCAATACATACTACAACCAATAAAATATCAGAAACTTCATATAGATTTTCAAGATGAAGTCTGATACATGGCTTCAAAGGAAATTACAGTAGGCGTTGGAATCCCAATGATTGTTGTTGGGGCCCTTATTGCTTTCTTATGGGCTCCATCCGTAATTGAATTAGGAGAAACTGTAGAATTTGTTGGAAGTCTAATTGGAATTTTAGGCGTAGTTTTTTTTATTGCTGGATTATTTTACACTAAAGAACCTGTTTTACAATAAAATAACTTACCATTTTTTGTACAAAATATCATCGATTAAATAACTACTGAAATAAGAACGTCTACTTGAAAGTTAGATTGTTTGAAATATTTACATCGATTGAAGGTGAAGGTATTCTTTTTGGAACAAAAACTATGTTTGTTAGGTTAGCTGGATGTCCATTTACCTGCTTTTATTGTGATACACTTGATGCTCTTCCCATGGATTCTGGAAATGAATATGCTATTGAAGAAGCATGTAATTTAATTGAAAAAAATTTAGAAGAAAATACTTACAAAGTTAACTTTACTGGAGGAGAACCACTTGTTCAATCTGAAGGTGTAATGGAAATGGCAAAATATGTGAAATCTAAAAATATTCCAACATATCTCGAGTCATCTTGTTATGATTCGAAAAAATTTTCCCAAGTTCTTCCATTCATCGATTTTATTAAAATTGAATTTAAGACTCCTGAAGCAAAATTTGTTGATGCAAATCACTATTCGAAACTAATACAAAATGCATTAGAATGTCTAAAGATTTCTGTAGATTCCAGTAAGATTACATATATCAAAATTGTAGTTAGTGCAAAAACTGAATTAAGAGATTTCAAAGAATTATTAGATAAAATCTTTAACATTGTTTCAAAAAAAGACCTGACAGGATTTATTATTCAACCAACTTATGGAATAGCTGAACCAAGTCTGGAAAAACTTTTTAAATTTTATGATCTTGTTTTTCCTTTTTATAATGAGATAAGAATAGTACCTCAACTACACAAATTCATAGGCGCTCCATGATACTAGTGATAATTCACAATCGAAGTAAAACTTTCAAATATAAGTACGATTTTCTGTTGTTGTAGTATGGATAAAGAAAGAGTAAAAAAACTTGTACGTGAATTAATTATTGAATTAGGTGAGGACCCAACTAGAGAAGGATTACGAAAAACTCCTGAACGAATTGCTGATATGTACAAAGAAATTTTTGGTGGATATGATACTGATTCTCAACTTTCAATACAGTTTTCTGAAGATTCAGATGTTGTGATTGCAAAGGATATTCAGTTTTATTCAATGTGTGAACATCACATGTTGCCCTTTTTTGGGAAAATCCATGTAGCTTATTCTCCAAATGGACGAGTTTTTGGAATCTCAAAATTAGTACGTTTAGTTGAAAAATATTCTAAAAGATTACAAATCCAAGAACGACTCACAAAGAATATTGCAGATGAGCTTTTTGCACAAGGTGTCAAAGGCGTTGCTGTGATAGCAGAAGCTGAACATCTTTGCATGAAAATGAGAGGAGTACGAAATAATGTCATAATGACCTCAGTAGCTTTTAGAGGAATTTATGAAAAGAAAGAAGAAAGAGAAGAGATAGTTGAAATGATTCGAAAAAACTCCTCTGATTTTGTATCAAAGATCTCCTGAAAAGATAAATAATCACATAGAAAACCACATTTGTGGTAACTCACGATAATATTCACATTCCAAGTGAATCCTTTCCTCATTGGATATGGTTTGTAATTGAATTTGCTATCGTATTGGCCGTTTCAGCTCTTCTTTCAAGGGAAATAACAGGAGCTTTTGAAAATCTTGAAGAAGTGATGCAAAATTGGGTCTTTATGGGATGTTTGTCCGGAATATTTGGAGCTTGGTACATTATTATCAGAGGTTTTATTCTAAAAAAACCAATCTTAACTAGTAGATAATTTAATTTCTAAAACGATTAGATACTAATTCATGTACTTTGTTTTATCAACAATTCCTGATTTAACAAATGCTTCTTTGCGGTTATTACATGACTCACATACTCCACAATGAAATTTTTTGTTATCATAACAACTCCATGTATTGAAAATCTTATTACCCAAAATCTGTGAACCTTTTTTTAGTAAATCACTTTTCGATAATCCTTTTCTGTAAGGCGACCAAATACTAATTTTTTTTCTAATTCCTAATT
>BFAR01000102.1 GCA_008974855.1 archaeon MnTg01 | reverse complement strand
CATGTCCATAATATTTGAAAACCCAGAAAACAAATGCTGCAAACCAGTTGTTAAAATCACCATATAGAATTACTTCAGTATCAGATTTAATTCCATTTTTTTGCATTAATTCTTCAAATTGTTTTTTGTTAATAATGTCCCTTGTAATTGGATCATTGATATCACGTTTCCACCAGATTAAACTTGCATCCTTAATGTGGCCTTTTTTGTAGCCATTTTCTGGATCATAGTCTACCTCAACAATTTTTCTAGTATCATTTGGTGCGTTTTGTGATACCCAATCTGTTTCAACTAATACTTCTGGATGTGCGTAACTCATTTTTTACATTTAACAAAATTCCGAATTCATACTTATTTGTTTGTCTCGTATCCGAGTCACAAAGAATATGGTTTTTAAATGAAGTAAGCTTCACAGTTTTGTTTGAAGTTAAAAAAAGTAGCCGTTGTAAGTAAGTTCGGATCTAAAGAATCTGAAGAGGCAGGTAAGAAGGTTGCTAAAAAATTGCTTTCAAAAAAAATTGAGGTCTTTACTATTGCTCCTGTTTCTGTAACTGGTGCAAAAAAAGTTGAAAGTACTGAGGAATTAAAAAATACAAAATTAGATTTAGTAATAACATTAGGTGGTGATGGGACTACCTTACGTACATTTAGACATCTTCAAGATGAAACCCCGGTACTAGGAATTAATGTTGGTGGAAATAGAGGAATTCTTTCTGAAATAACCATAGACGAAATAGATAAAGCTATCAAACAAATCATAGATGGAAAGATCTTTTTAGATAAACGCACTAGAGTTGTTGCGTCTTGTGGAGGACAAGAATTTCCACCTGCATTAAATGAAATTTACATTAACAGAAAAAATCTTACAAAGACTACTGAAATTGAAATCAAATTCCAAAATGATACTGTAAAACAGAAGATGGATGGGGTAATCATATCCACTCCAAGTGGCTCTACAGGTCATTCTTTATCTTTAGGAGGACCAATTTTGCATGAAAGTCTTGATGTTTTGATTATTACTCCAGTAGCACCTGTTTACAAACTTGAATCAATTGTTGTACCTGATGAAAAAATTGAAGTTATTTGTTCACATGATTGTAGTATAGTCATGGATGCCCAAGTTGTAAAGTCAGCAGGTTTTGAGGAAACAATTATCATCAGAAAATATAAAAAACATGCAGTCTTTGTGAGATTAAAAAAACAAGGTCTAAGACAGATGAGTAAACTTGGTTTCTAGAGTTTTAGATGCCAGTGCGTTTTATGCGGGTACTCCATTTGGATCACAAATTGATTCGTATACTACACCAATTGTATATGAAGAAATTAAACACATTAAAAGAAATCATGATGCATTAGGGATTTTGTTAGAAACTAAAAGACTTCGAATAATAGAGCCAGAAAAAGAGTATACTGATGTAGTAATTAAAATGTCAAAAACAACAGGTGATTTTAATGAGTTATCAAAAGAAGATATTTCTTCGATTGCTCTTTGTCTTCAGCTAAATGGTGAACTGATAACTGATGATTTTGCAGTTTCAAATGTTTCAAAAAGTCTTGGATTAAAAATATCTCCAATTATGACATCTGGAATTAAGTATGTTGGAAAATGGATATATTATTGCCCAGGATGTCACAAGAATTTTTACAAATCTACTGAATGTCCTATGTGTGGAAATCAACTACGAAAAAAATTAATCAAGAATAAATCATCAGAAATTACAATTAATAAAAAATCCTAGTCGTGAAGTGTTTTTTGATTAGATTTTTTTAAATGTTGACTAGTACTTTCAAGCATTTTTTTTATCTTCTTAGCACGGGCTCCTCCCAAGCCTTCAATTTTTGCAAGCTCAGATGAGGAGGCACAAAAAACTTTCAATGGTGAACCAAATTTTGCAAGCATTCGGGTGGCAGTTTTTTCACCTACCCCTGGAAGGCTACATAATGATGAAAGTTGTTGCTTTTGAATATCATTTGATTTTCTAATTTTTTTAAGAAATGGTCCTTTAGTAGACACTTTTCTAGATGACATAGCTACTAGTAGTTTAGCAGTATGAGAAGCATCTGGGGTAGGGATTATTGGAATTTTAAAATCAATTACAATTGATGCGAGTGCACCATAAAATACTAGTGGGTTTTCTGTAATTTCCTGTATTTCATCGACGTTTCCCTCAAGTAAAATGATTGGATTTTGAAAGTGTTCTTTAAGTCTAGAACATTGATCAAAAAGTCTTCCATCAAAAATTGAGGAAACTAAGTCCTGAATACTTTTTCTTTCTACCACGGTTTCAGGTGCCACAATATAATCCCCAATTGCAAGTGTCTTTAATTCAATTTTAATTCCAATTGCTTTGAGAAGTTCTGGAATTCCACTTTTTTTCTCTCTTTCATCTACTATTATTCGTAATTTGTCTAATTTCATAAAATTGGTTTATTTTTTTTGTTAATATCTTATTTGGGTGGGTTAGTTGGTGGTTGTTGAGTACTATTAGTTCCACCTGTTTGTCCTTTCATTACTTCTGCTATTTTTGATTCTTGTTCCTTTAGACTTACTTTTACTCGTTCTTCTTGTTTTGATAAAACAGTTAATCTAGTTTTTGCAAGTTCTTGTCTTTCTTCTAGATCTGCAATCAAGTCTTTTTTGTTTGATTTTATGAGAATAGAACCGGCGTGTTTGTATACATCGTCATCATCTCCAGCCTTTTTAATTTCCTCTAAAGCTTTTTCAGTTTCTAAATGTTCAATTTCTAACTGTTGTTTTTGAGCCATAATTGATTGAAGGTTTTGTTGCGATTGTTGGATTTTTGCTAATTGTTCTTGTAACCATGGAGGAATTTGTTGACCAGAAGACATTGAGTTGATACTTCCTGGTTTTCTTATAATCTTACCGTTTCTATAGAGTCATAGCTAGCCTGAATCAGTCTAAGAGTAGAATTCAAATTTGCACGTAATTGAGGAATATGATTTGATTTTATTTGAACGATTAATTTTTTATCGTATGAGATTTTTGTCTCAGTTGGATTTTCAGGATAAAATTTGTTATCAGTGTTAATTGAATCAAATATCGCTTTGGTTTTTTCTTGTGCGTCTATCTCAATTTTTACATTAAAGTTTGATATCATATGCAGTTCCTGCAATTTTAAAACTACATTTTTTGCATTTCCATATTCCTACAGCTTCCCTTCCAAATTTAATTGAACCACAATCAGGACATTTTCTTTTTGATTTGAGAATATAATGAACTTTAGTAAACTGTTTCCTTGGTTTTATGCCGTATCTGGCTCCAAGTCCTTTTAGTGATGATTTTTTAGCCATTTTTCTAACTACCTTGTCTTATTTGTTCTAATTTTTTTCTTATTTCTGCCCCAATAGTTCTAGAAGTTTCTAAGCATTTCATAATTTGTTCAGGAGTGAAGCCATTATTTCCTCCCTTTTGTAAAGCACAAACGTTTCCATCAGAATTAGTTGTAATGGTAATCCTTGCATCCATACATTCCCATTCATCTGAATTAGGATCAACTAGTAAGTGTTCACCAATTCTTGCTATTGTTACAGATACAGGAATAGTTGTAATTGGTGGATCTGAAGTTTGTCCTTCTACTAGAGTTGGTTTTTCGTCTTTCATTTCCCATTTTGGAACTTTACAAGTAAGAATTGCTGCTACTGAGGCATAAGAACACGCATCAAACAAGTTACCATCATGATCTGTTACACTGTTATCAGCAAAAATTCCCACAACTGATTTGTCTTTTTCTAAAACCAATTGTGAAACATCAATCATTCCACTTTCTCTAATGCCTCTATCAACAACTCTTGCAAGCTCAATTACATGTTCTTGTGGAGGACCAGGTTCTGCTGTAGGATGAGCTAAAGGCAATATTTCTGCAGTACAAATGAAGATTCCTTTATCTCCCATATCTGGAAAAGGTCTGTCAGGTTGAATTTTAATTCCAGTTACTACTTCTGTATCACCCAAACGTACACGTGCTGAACCATTAGCATGTGGAATAACACCTGTTTCAATTGTTAGAGGACGAT
>BFAR01000101.1 GCA_008974855.1 archaeon MnTg01 | reverse complement strand
TTACCCACAGGTGATGGAATGTGCCTGGGCTTTCTACAAGGTCCTGAATTACCTTTGCATCTTGCTGTTCAGTTGCAAGAAAAGCTCGGAAAATACAACGTTGGTAAAATCCCTTCAGAAAATGTTCGTGTTAGAATAGGACTACACAGCGGAAATTGTTTTGTAGTAAAAGACATTAGAGGTCAAGATAACGTTTGGGGTCCAGGCATCATTTTGTGTAGAAGAGTTATGGACTTTGGGGATGATAACCACATTTTACTTTCTCCAAGATTAGCTGAAGATCTTAGGGAGCTATCAGATGAATATAGAACAATAATAAAACCCATTCATGATTTTACAATAAAACACGGACAAACTATTCTAGTTTATTCTACGTACGGTGATGGATTTGGTAATAAAACACATCCCACAAAAGGTGAGGCGACTCGCAGCAAGTACGGTGAAGAACTACTTAAGATGCAACGAACTACTACCTATCCTTCGGTTCAAGTTGATTTGACAATTATAGATCCAAAAACAATGCTTGTACAACACAAACGAAGATACGAGGTTGCAAATATTTCTGATGAACCAATTTACAATGTATTACACGGTATTGCAACTGATGTAGAAAAATATTCCATAAATGATCTTAATATCCAAGTGTATGATGAATCAAACCATGAGATGAAAATATCCAGCATTAATGTAGATAAACCAACATCAAAAGAATTTACTACTGCATTTAACAAACCAGTTCTAAAGGGTGAATCTGATCGTGTTTATACTTTAGTTTATGAAGTTGAAGAACCAGAAAAATATTTTGAGAATGCATTTTTAATTGATGTTGAAAAATTTACTTTTAATTTCAAATATCCAGTAAATGGATGTGATTGCAAACCAGTACTATACAATGTAAACCAAGAAACTGATGAAAAAACTAAATCTCAAAAGCAACCAGAAATTACAAAGATTGGTGATCATTATATTGCAAAATATGTTCGAGATGAAAACATCAAGGGCGAAACCCTTCGACTTGAATGGTAATTTCTCTAAAGGTAAATTTGAATAGTACTCTATTGCTAGTCTAGCAATGGTGGAATTAGCACTAATCCAGACTTTTGGCGTTTTAGGAACAGCAGCTGCCACTATTGCCCTTGTTCTTTTGCTATACCGAACCGTAAAGCAGCTTGAGGCTACTGTTACTCTAAGTAGGGTTCAAACAGAATACAGATTTCGACCTTGGGTGGGACCACTAAATTCCATAAAGTCCCTGCCCCCAAATGGTAATTCGAGTAAATTTGAATGTACGATAAAAAATTATGGTGAGATTCCAGCGCAATATGTTAAGGCCTATTGCAAAATTGATACTAAACTAATGGATAGAGACATTTTCAAATCAAACCCTGGGGAGCCCTTCAATCTAGGGCCACTTTTGCCAAACATGGAAAAACATTATTGGATTTTTATTGATTCGGAATTAATGAAAAAGGCAAAACAAGGAACTGGAAAAATTTTTTCGGCATTGTATTTTGAATATCCAGTCGCTGGTGGAAAAAGTGGATACGGCATGATAAGTGAGTATGATCCAAAAAATGATAGTTTTACACATAAGGACATGTGGGTTCAATCCCCAAATGATTTACCAGAGTAAGTATAGAGAAAAATGAAATTATTTTTATTAATTTTAATCTGCAGTATTTTAGTTTATTCTGGTGGGGTGTTTTTTGATAACGATATTCTTGCTACTCCCTCTGATATAGTAACTACACTAGAACATGATGATGGCTGGGGAGTAACAGCAATTGATCCTGAAACTTCCAAAGTTTACATTACAAATTTCAAATCTAATACCGTTACAATAATTGATGGAGACACAAACCAACAAGTTTCTGAAATTAAAGTCAGCAGCTCTCCTTATGGAATAGGAATTAATACTGAAACTAAAATGCTGTTTGTTGCATTAGAGCGTGCCAGTATTCTAAGCATTATTGATACAAAATCTGGGGATATAGTAAAAGAAATAGAACTTGCAGATCCTTATGATGTTGCAGTAAATTCAAAAACAAACAAGGCATATGTTACAAGTGACAAAACAAATACTGTTTTTGTAATAGATGGTAATCAAAATGCAATTGTTTCTTCATTTACAGTGGATGATCCATGTGGGGTGGCAGTAAACGAGGTAACAAACATGGTTTATGTAACAAGTGAATCAACCGACTCAGTTCATGTAATTGATGGAACTGATGACAGTCTTATAACTATAATTAATGTTGGAAAAAGTCCACGAGGCGTTGTTGCTAATCCATTTACCAATAACGTGTATATCACTAATCAACTTGATGGCACAGTAACCGTAATTGATGGGTCTAAAAACGAGGTGGTAGATTCAATTTCTGTTGAAAACACGCCTAGAAGAATAGTGGTAAACCCTGAAACTAATACTATATACGTTAGCAATCAAATTTCAAACTCGCTTTCAGTAATTGATGGGGAAACAAATGAGGTAATTGATACCATTCCAGTAGAGCAGCCTTTTGAGCTAATGATTAATCCAAAAACTAACAAGGTATATGCTACATACTATGGAAATCCTACCCTTTCAATAGTACATGATGTAATTCGTGATGACTATTCATCTGAAAACTTTGAAACAATTATTGGAATCCTTGGAGCTGGAGTAATTGCAGCAATTATTGCATTTTTTGTTGTACAAAAAAAGAAACTAAAAAGCAATAACTTGGAGTTTTGAAATTTCAAAATGAGGGTTCTAGTTAATACTAGATTGCCCCTAACCTAATTTTAGATTATTCTGCCAACTATTATAGATTTAGTATATCTGGTCTATGAGTAGTGAATGTGGTATTGTATTAAATACAAAATACCGTGGCACATCCCAAAATATTTGCAATATTCTAATAATTACACAATTTTTTTATTAATTTCTGTGAGGTCCTAGAAAGCTAATTTGATGGAAATTAAGCTAGGTTGATGACTCTCTCTAATGAGTTACTGTGCCGTGTATATGGTATGCAAAGAATCTGGGTTCTATGCAAGCACTGTGGTACTAATGATACCCATGCCTTCTTTGGGGCAAACCCCATAGGTATCGGCACCAAATGCCCGACTTGTGGAAATAATTGGAGGCAAAGCCACGTCATTGCTTCAACAGTTGGAAAGTCATCGTCTGGGATATTAGGGGATCTCAAAACGTTTGGCATTAGTTCTCCTGTTAAAGTGATTTGGTTAGATACCTAACAGTTGCGTAGATTCATTGGTGTATAGGGTGGGAGTGCATTTGCACTCCCTATACTCCTTGTAGGGCACAACAACTAGAATTCGTTGTTCATGTTATTTGTTGTTGGACCCTTTTTCTAAAAAATGTTAGAAGTTGGGTAAGTTATATGCTAAACTATAATGCTTGTAGACTAAAATTAATTTTTGATAATATCTAATTATTTCTTCAAATAATCAATTCTAGAGGTAAAATTAGTTGTTTTTGTAGATACAGTTAATTATTTTCTAAAAGAAATTATTCTATTGATATTTAAACAGAAAAAGGTTGAGCGACAAGTTTCTCTAAAAAAAGATGCGTTAGATGGAATTTTATCATATTGTAAGATGAAACATCCAAATGAATGCATATTGATACTAAAAGGCAAATCAAAAAATAGACATATAGTTATTGATTCGTTAGTTATTCCCCCTTTTTCTGAAACTGGACCAACTTTTGCAGGGTTTCCCAGTTCATTTTTACCACTTGACTTTAGTTATGTTGGAATAGTTCATTCTCATCCTGCAGGTTCAGCTGAGCCCTCTTTAGAAGACTTGAATAACTTTTTTGGTCTTGTTTCATTAATTGTAAAGTCACCTTATGAAGATGAAGATGTATTTGCATGGGATCGAGAAGGAAATTCTGTAAAACTGACAATTATCTAGCCATTTTATGATTTGAGGAAAAAGACTGACAAAGCTTTATATGCATTTTTGAGAAATCGTGTTTGTCTTGATTAATTATAGAATGTATTTGGTATTTTTGTTTGCCTCACTAGCAATTAGCATAGGATTACAAATGGTTTTACCATTCCCATACGGACTAGGCATAGCATTAGCAATCTTTATTGCATTTCCTCTAATGCTTCGCAGAAAAATGATGGGACGAATGGGTGGTTCAGGAGGTTTTGGTGGAGGATTCTTTGGAACAGGCCAATCTACACCAACTGTAAAGTATGTTTGTCTTACTTGTAACAATCGATTCAAGGGTCGTGAGTGTCCACGATGTGGCTCCACTGCAAAACGTGCAGACTTTTAACGATATATTAGAAGAAATGTCTTTAGAAGAATTAAGAAAAAAAGTCCTCTATCAAAACTCGATTGAGATATGGATTGGAGCTAGTAAAGAAAAAAACATTGACTGGTATGATACTGAAAATTACAAAAAATTCATTGCTTTTCTTCTACAAAATAATCTAAACATGAAACAAATGTCTATTTGTTTTGATGAATCAGATACTGTATCTGAAGGCGGTCACAGCAAAAAAAGATTTGCTAACAAATTGGCAGAATTTAAAGATGAAAATTCAGCATGCTATTCAATAAAACTAATTGATGCCAATATTGAATTAATTCGCAAGTTTGAGTTGTAATTAGATTTTTATGACAATCATTCAAACTAAAATATTATGAAGACTAATCCAATCTTTTGTGAATGTCCAAGCTGCGAGTGTCATATATACACATATGAGGATAATGCAGTTTGCAAAGCATGTGCTGATGGAAAACACCTATCTGGTGCAAAGAAAAAAGATTATTCTAAAAGCGAAAAAGAAACCCCTTCATCTTCTTGAATTAAAATTTTAGCGCTTTAGTTTTGGATTTACTATCACATCAAGTGCATTTCCCATAAACACAAATGCCAAACCAGTAATGGCAATCATTATTCCTGGAGGAACAATCCACCACCAAAGTCCTCTGGCTGCTGCGCCGTATGTGTTTGCATCATGAAGAATTTGTCCCCATGTGGGAAACGAGGGATCGCCCAGTCCCAAAAAGCTAAGCCCGGCTTCTGTAGTAATTGCTGCAGGAACTGATATTGCGATGCTTGCAAACGCATAAGGGAGTAGCTGTGGTATTATGTGCTTGAAAATAATCTTTGAATCTTTTTGTCCCATCATTTTTGATGCCTCAACATAACCTTTTATTTTAATTTGCAAAGCCATGCTTCGTGAAACTTTGGCAATACCTACCCAACCAAAGATCATAAGAAAGCCAATCATTACAAAAATACTGTTGCTAATGGTTACTGCTAAAATAATTAAAAACGGAAGAGCTGGCAGTGCATAAATTACATCATTAAAACGCATCATTGATTCATCTGTAAATTTTCCTTTGTATCCTGCATACACTCCATAAATTAATCCCATAACAACAGATCCTACTGCTACTGCAATTCCTATGAATAGTGCGAGAGGTGTTCCCCAAAGTAATCCCACAGCCAGATCACGACGAAGCTCATCTGTACCCATTATTCCAAAGGCCTTTCCTCCAATAATTAGAGTAGAATCAACAAATGAATTTTCTTTCTCTACTCCATACAAATTAATTAAAAATGCATAATTTCCTTTCAATACACTCTGCTCAGAGAATTTTGAAAAGATAATATCTTGAGCAGAAGAATCAACTATGGTAAAATCAAATAGACTAGATTTCAAAGAAAGATTTTTTCTAATTGTACCATCAGTTGAGAATATTTTTTCATTATGTAATACCATTTCACTAGTATTTGGAAGTGATACTGATAGAATTTTTAGAATATTTCCGTCTGGACGAACTACTGACATTTGCAATAGTGGTGCACCAGAGTATTTGGCAGTAAACTCGTAGATAAAATCGCTAGGAAAGTCATCATATTCATAATTTACATTAAACTGGTGTGATACTACCGATATTTCACCAACAGTTTGTATCTTAACATTTGGTTCATCTAATATTTTGTGTTCTGGAATTTTTTCAAACATAAACAAGTTAACCCATAAAGGCATGGCAGTTTTTGGATAAGAAAGCCAGCTTTGCGGATTATTCCATTGTTGAAATGTTTCTGCAGGAAAAATAATTGCAGTCCCAATTGATATTGATACTAAAACAACTAGGATTCCAATTCCTGCAATGCCAGTTTTACTTCTAACAAACTCGTGTTTTACTTCACTAAATGATACACTACTCAATTGCCAGTTTTCACCCGTGGGTCAAAATAACCATAAAGCAAGTCTGCAACAAGAATACTCAATAGGAAAAATACCGTAAGAACATAGGTTGCCCCAATTATTACAGGTAAATCCATAACTGTAATTGCCTCAAAATAAAGTCTGCCCATTCCTGGCCAATCAAATACTGCTTCAGTAATTATTGCCCCACCAAGGGAGCCAGACAAACTAAGAGCTAAAACGGTAATAATAGGTGGTGCTGCATTTTTAATTGCGTGACCATAAATTATTTTTCTTTGATTAATTCCCATTATTTTTTTAGCAGAAATAAAATCTTCTTGCATAATTCCAATCATAAAGTTACGAACAAGATACGCCCAAGCTCCAAATCCAATTAATACTATAGTAATTACTGGCAAAGTCATGTGGTATAGTAAGGCAATTATGTATCCTGGATCATCAGAAGGAATAGACGGCGTTGCACGTGCAGGAAAAATTTGATACATAAACGCAAATAAAAATATCATTAGCATTCCTACCCACCATACAGGAAAGCTACTACTAATGACTGCAAAAGTTGATGTTATTCTATCTATTGCCGAGCCAACTTTACTTGCAGATAATGCCCCAAGAAAAATTCCAATTACAGCAATAATTATTGTAGCAGTTGTGAATAGTAAAATTGTTCTTGGAAGTTTTTCAGCCAAAATATCTTTTACATTTGACGAGCCAGCATCACTAGTTAGAAATGTAGCATGTCCAAAATCTAAAATTAAAATTTTATACATTGTCAAACCAACCCTTTGAGGTGAATACCAAGGTGAATCCAGGCCCAAAGCTTTGTTTCTTTGATCAATTTGATCTTGAATAAAAGCTTCAAACTCTGCTGGGTCTGAAAAACTTTGAGATATTGAAGGATCTTCTGTAATTTCAGAACGTACCTGAAATGTTACCCCTTGCTTTAGTATAACATCCATGTTGGAGCCAACTAAAATCACTGTAAGAAGTAAGGTAGCCATTAAAACCCCAAACATTGTGATTCCACGAATAGCTAGGTATTTTTTTAACCCCACCCATCTATTTTAGAAAATTTAGCTTATAATAATATCCATCTACTTTGGCCTGTGGTCTGATCAAACATACTTGTTTTCTATCTCTAGTTTGCCAAACAGAGTTAGAATTGCAAAAGGCTTTTCAATTAGATCTTGTGTTTCCTTTAGTTCTGGAGGAGAATCTGATCTCATAAATGGAGATAGCGAAAGTATTTTTTGAGAAGGTTTAATTTTTCTTATTTCTTCTTCTAAATTACCTAGTTTGGAGTTTTCTAAGACTACATAATCATAATTTTCATCAAATTTTTCTAAACATTCAGATTCATTTTTTGCATAATCTGCAATGTACTGTTTTTTATCAAAAATTTTCTTGTAAATGTTGGAAACTAATTCATTTTGTTCTAGTACGAGCAGTTTCATGAAAATATTTGCTCCTACCACCATCTAACAAAATTACGAGGAAGAAATGCTTGTACACCTTCTAATTTTGCCGTTTCTAATAATTCTCTATCAAAACTCACTAATGCAGAACCTGTAATTTTTGCCGTAGCTAAAATCAAACTACCCGGTTGATGACAATCATAATATTGCTCTACTAACCTATCTGATTCTGCAGTAATTTCCTCTGTCTTATCCAACGTGATTGGATGTTTACAAAATTCATAAATTGTATCCATAATAGTATCTGTCTCATTACCAGTAATTTTTTGTACCTCGCCTAAAACCGATTCAGGTATAACCATTTTTGATTTGTGCTTCTTAATTCTTTTCGCAATTGGCTTTAATGATCTTCCTTCTTGAATTTCTTTAATGATAATGTTTGAATCTACCACTACTGGCTGTCCCATGTTGTTTGTTGACACAACAAGCAATTAGTTTAGAGTATAAAAGCGGTATTGAAGGTAATGTATCATGTTACAAATTGTAACTGTTTTAAACTGATGAACAGTTTCTTATCTATCATGTTACAAATTGTAACATCACATTAAATACCATCCAATCATCTTTTTTTTGTGTCGAAGGGGCTACAGGATCATTCGTTAGCAGAAAAGCTAGAAAATGCAATTAAGCAATTAGGTTTTTGGTACAGAATAAGCATTATAATAGTTCTAGTTGGGTTAGCTTCTTTGTCTGGAATTATTTCAATGTCACAATTTTATTTTCACGACGAAATTGCAAAGTATGGACAAATTCAAGAAATTTTTATTCAAGATAAGAACATTACTGTCCTTGCATTCTTACCATATTCTGAAGAAATTTTTCCTGCCGAAGGAATTGTTTCTCTCTATATTACTCAAGTTTGGTTAATGTATGGCAACGGTGTAGTTATCGCTCTTTTATCATTTCTTTTCGTATGGGTTACATATAGGGGAAAGGCGCATACACAAGAATTTGAATCAATAGAACAGCAATTTATTCGTCAATCTTACTTGGTTAATTTTGAAACATCTGTTCCTGAGGGAACAACTAAAGTTGAAAAAATTCTAAATGAAGCAATTCACGTATTTCCTGCTCTAAAAGAGGTACAACGAAAAGCAAAATTAAAACAAACAAAAATTCCATATAAGCTAGCCCAAAAATATAATGGCGAAACTATTGATGGTATAGTTTCAACAAAAAAAGGCGATTTTATTGTAAAGTTTTATGAAAAAACTGTATCTGAATCTGACCTGATAAATTTAGTTAAAATATTATCAAAATCTCGCGATAAAATATTTCGAGTATTATGTGTTGCACCGGATTATGAAGAAGATCTTCAATCAAACAAATTAGTTGAAATCATGGATAAAATACCAAAATACTTTAAACTTGACTTAATTTTCGAAGAAGAACATGGATACTCTATGTTGTGGATAGATTAATTACCAGTTGGGAAAAATTCCGTATCCTTTAATCCTAACACAAATTTAATGTCAGGATCAAAACTAATGCATTTTGTAAAAGCATTTTTTCCTTTTTCTGTAATTTTGTATTCTAATTTAGCTTTGGGATTTTCACTATCTCTAGTTTCGACAAATCCTTTATCAATAAAACTATCAATGATTTTTTTTAGCCTTTCTCTATTCAAGTCAGACCCTGGTGTGCCTGTTGTAATTTGTCTTAGGTTCAACCAAGAACCAATCTTAGTCAAATACCCTAAAACACTAAGGTTAGTGTCTCCTGGTGTTTGGTTGAATCTTCTCTCTACTGACAGTTAATTCCCCTTCGAATAAAATGATTTTTTGCTTACTATTTTAGATTGCCTATGAAAGCAAAACATCAATATTTTAAAAAAAATTAGAATATTTGATCGATAAATGAGTGCAAGTACAATTAGAAAAGCAAAAAAACTCGTTGAAAGTGGAGGTGTAGAACAGATCGACGAAGATCTTTTTCAAATAAAATCGTCCTCTGATCCAAACAAATCATATTTTGTTACATCAGAAACTTGTGAATGTCCTGGTTTCAAGAACTTTTACAAGTTTCATCATGGAAAAGGACTAAAAGCTAACTGTTCACATTTAGAGGCTATGCGTCTATTCAAAAATGAAAAATAATTACACTCTAATTGTTCCAATGTTTACCAAGTATTCTATCCCAAAAATAAAATCAACATCGGGGATCTTATCATCGGACCAACCACACGCATTATTTTTTACCCATTCTGGTACCTGATCAGAAAATAAAGTATCTGATATAGTATTTTTCAATTCAATAACCTCTATTTTTATCAAATATTGTATAGCATTAATAAATTCAGAGTCATTTATTTTATCATTACACCAGTAATTGCCAACATTTTTTATCCAGTCTGGAATAACTTGAGAATTTTCATCTGCAATAAAATTATTTGAAAATTGAAAATTAGTCGCTGTTACTTTACTTGGTACGCCATAAACTAATTTAATTTGATAATCTCCATTCATTTCCCATGTGGTCGTCTTGGCTTCTATAGTTTGAAGATAGGCCCCTTCACTATCAAAAAACCCATTTGAAAAATCAACTAATACATTATTTTGATCATAAATTAGTGTGGAATACTTTGTTCCTCCAAAATCTTTATGCACTTGACCTGAAACTGAAATCTCTTCGCCGTAAGAATATGTCTGTTTTTCAAGAATCATTGGCATGTCAGTTTCTGATTGAGACATATCCAAATTACTAAAAAAGAATTTTCCAGTCATCCATGGATGAATTTCACAAAAATAATAGAATGCACTAAAATCTGAATTTTTTATTTCATATGAGCTTGATTCTCCAGGTTTTATTTCACCAATATTGAAGAATAAACCAGAATGATCAGGGTTTTGTGGTAACCCACTAGTAATACTGTGATTGATACTATCTTTGTTTTCCCACACAATAACATCTCCAACTAAAACAGGTAATTCATTAGGAAAAAACCCTTGGACCGTATCTTTATCTGATGCCCCATATGGGATGGTTATCTTCCACTCATTTTGGGTGTTATCTGCATAAACATTAAAGAAAATAAATGGGGATACAAATAGTGCCAAAACTACAAACAGATGAATTATTACATAAATCCTTGAAAATCTAATTTCCATTTTACCCAGATTTCCTATCTGATTACATTATTTCCAATTTTGTTTGTTCATTTTGAACAAATGGTACATTGAGTATATTTTTTAGAAAAAAAAAAGAATTTTGGCTTTATACACAAAAAAGAGATCTTTTGTATTCTTCTACTTGGATTTGATAATCACAATCTTTGCAAATAAGCCAACTTCTGTCTTTTAAAATCTTTAAAGGAGCATCATACTTTGTGAGATAAAGTTTACTCCCCTCGCATGATGGACATGTGCCAAATAATTGTTTCATAGAATAGATAAGGTAAATTTTGATTATAAGATACGCGTAGAACTGATAAGTCGTTCATTTGATGAAAAATTCTGTTCAAAGGCTATAAAGAATTTACATGAAATTAGATAATTAATTAATTTGTTACTTCGACCTTGGAAATTGGCTTAAATAATTTTCGATAAAAGAATAGCAATCCTATTAACTCAATTTGTTCTACCATCATAATCACCAACAAATGTTCTATCCATCCATTTGACATATCATTCATCACAGAATATGCTATGGAAAACATATATTCAAAATTGGAAAAAATACTGAGGTTTTTTGAGCCTTGATGATATGTTAATTGGGGCCCTATGAGCTCGTAACTTGATAAATCATTGATATTATATCCCTCTTTTTCCATTATTGCAAGATAGAATATTTCTGCATCTTCTGCATAGATAGTATTTCCTCTATCAATGAACATCAATGTGGCTCCAAAATAAACAAGGAAAAATATTGCAAATCCGATGAGGTATTTTCCTGTCTTACCTCCTATCGTTTTTCTCATTTGTTTTTCAAAAATTATGCCAAACCAGCCAAGTTTTTTGCGTTTAATTAATACTACAAGTAAAATTGCTAAAGCAGACATGATTCCTAAACTTCCTAACCAGTCTTCAGAAACATATGCGGAGAAAAATAGCCGTACAGGTAGAAATAACCCAAATGTTGCGCCAAATACTATTGCTTTTTCTTTTAAATCATTTTTTTCCATTTTCCTTACCCATGCCCAATTCAATTGTTTGAGAACGGCGATTAAAGATTTCGATATAAATATCGACACCTCACTGTCTAAAAGTCCCCTCTTGTGATTATTCTGGTTTTATGATTCAAGCAAAGCGAGTTTTTAACTGCTTTAGATATCTAACACTTACTCGATATGCTCTAATTGCAGAGTATATCTCAAATAGTTCTTTGTAGGAGGGATCAAGTCTCTTTAGATCCCCTCTTTGGATACCAAACTCTTCGATAGTGCCCCAGATATTTTCCATAGGAACTCCCTGCTCATCTATTAGAATAGATGAGAGGTTTTTGATTATCCCGTTGCCCAAGTTCACCCTTGTTTCAAACATGCTGTATATACTGCAAATTTTCATATATCGAGGGCGGAATTTGCTTGAATTTACTGGTTCCAAATTGGTAACATGCCTAAACTGCGGTTTCTACTGTCCAAATTGAGAAGGCAATAATGTGTGTCCGTAATTTACACACATAAGATAATAGGAAATTTTTCAGAAAATATTCTAGATTCATTTGCAGACATCGAACTCAGATCATAATAACAAATTATTACAAGACTTGTCCGAAATGACTGTTAAGACCTACAAAGAGCTTGAAGTAACTAAACAAGTACTTACTGAAAAAGAGCTCCAATTAATGGATCTTGCAACTTTATCTAATCATAAAATTCAAGAATCTGCACGAATAAATAGGGAACTAAAGGGTAAAGTAGAATTTCTACAAGAAATTACCAACAGTCTTAATGAAAAAAATCAATACTTGGAACGATTGAATCTAGAACTAGAAACCCAAAAGGCACACTATAACCAATTATCAAAAAAACTCAAAAAAGACTTTGGAAATGTTGTAATGCGAGAAAAAAATCTTGAGATTCAACGAAATAAGCTTTCTTTGGTAGTTGAAGAAAAAACCCGTGATCTTATACGAACAGAAAAAATGGCTAGTGTGGGTCAATTATCTTCTAGACTAGTACATGATTTACGAAATCCATTGAGTGTTATCAAAGGTACTGTTGAACTTTTAAAAATTAATGATAAAAAAATGGATGAAACAACTAGCAAAAAATTTGAACGCATAGAGTCTGCCATGAAAAAAATTTCCTATCAAATTGAAGATGTATTAGACTTTGTAAGACAATCTGACTTGCATTTAAAAAGGCAATCCATTGAGGAAATTTTAAAATCTACAATTGCTGGAATTGACATACCAAAAGAAGTAAAAATAAAATTAAATTCACAAAAAATTATTGTAAACTGTGATTCCAGAAAAATTGAAGCAGTTTTTACAAATATTATTACTAATGCATCTCAGGCTATGGATGGTAAAGGAGAAATTAAAATAAAAGTTGTTGAAGATGATGAAGATGCATTGATAAAGATTGAAGATTCTGGTCCAGGTATGCCAAAATCAGTAATGCGAAAGATCTTTGACCCATTATACACTACAAAGAATACTGGAACCGGTCTTGGGTTGTCAATTTGTAAAAACATTGTCGAGCAACATGGAGGAAATATTGAAGTTTCAAGTCCTCCAACTTTATTTGTAGTAAGATTGCCAAAAAACCTTCGCGGTTATTATAAGGCCTCAGATTCAAATTTAGACTAAATTTTTGAACTCAAAAAATTATTGTATATTTCCACAATGGATCAATAAATTTGAAAATTCTTCCATATTGACTATATTCTATTATGAAGTAATATGGCTATGAAAACAACAGAACCAACATTAATCACCGTTTTTGATTCTGAACCTGAATCACGTTTACATGAATACAAACTTGAACTAGAAAAAATTTGTGGTGAATTACACAAATTTGGCCTTACTAAAAATCAAGCAAAAGTTTTCATATATCTGGGAAAGTATGGTTCAAAAACATCTCCAGAAGTTTGTAAGGCTCTCAAATTGCCAAGAACTGAAACGTATAACGTTCTAAACGATTTATTGAATCTTGGAATAATTTCTTCAGAGTTTCACCATCCAACAAAATATTCCTCACTGCCAATGAATAAAGCAATCTTGATTATGATTAATGTTGCACAAGAAAATGTCAACACACTATCAAAGAAAGAAATCGAGGTTACTAAATTATGGAATAATGTTCCAATGTTTGATTCAAAATCAAGTGATGGGAAACTAGAAAAATTTCAAATGTTGCAAGGAATTCCCAGAATTAATAATAAAATGAAAGAAATGATCAAAGACACAAAAAAAGAAATCAAAATTATATGTACTGAAAAAGATCTTTCAAGATTTTATTATTCTGATTTTCTTGATATGTTGGCAAAGTCACATGTTGATGTAAAATTAGTCATTTCTCCATCACAAAAAATTCCTCGCTTTATTCAATCAATTGATAGCTCAAAAATAAGATTAATGGCAGAAAATAATGGAGATAATCAATGTTTTATTGTAAAAGATTCTGATGAGGTTTTAATATTTTTAAGAAATGCTAATGGTCCTTCCAAAAATGCTTTTGCCTTTTGGACAGATACAAGTTCTTTGATTAATTCCCTGAAAAAATTATTTGATTACTCTTGGCAATATTCATTACCTCTGAATTTTGAAAGATTTTTAGAACACAATTATAATTGAATTTCTAAATTATTTGTAAAGTATAGTTTATCAATCAAGAATAAATATCAGTGAATTCTCGCTTTATAAGATGAAGATTTCATTCAAGGCAATTACTCTTATTACATTGGGTATGGCTATCATGATTTCATCATCTTTCAATTATTCCTATGGACAAACAATACAGGACTTGTCATGTTCTGGATGTATTCAAATCAAAAATTCTGATAGACTCGAAATTCATACTCTTTTAGATTTACCAATAATTTTGTGGACGGAGGATTTTACTTATAATTACGATAAAGGTTCAAAAATTATCATTAATGGACATTCTAATCTCAATGATCCTAATACTCCAATTGTTTTTACTGTTTCAAATCCAATTGGTAATATTGTAACCGTAGATCAAATTATGGTGAAACCTGGTTCTGATTTTAAAGTAGAATTTATCTCATCTGGCCCGTTATGGAAAGCATCTGGGATGTATATCATCAAGGCTCAGGCTGGACCTCAAAGTACTATTTTTAAAACAAATGTAAATCTAATTGCAATGGATTCGCAAAGTAGCCTAGAGTGCAATTCTAATGAGATTACAGTTTTAGGTACGAATGGCGGGCAAT
>BFAR01000100.1 GCA_008974855.1 archaeon MnTg01 | reverse complement strand
AGTACAATACAAGAATTGTAGACAAAACATAAATGATTATTGCAAACGGACTTGATAATCCATCAAGTAAAAATCCAAACTCACCAAATAACTCAGTCCATCTATAATGCTCTTCATATGTTCCAGAGGTTGCAGCAAGAATCACCAGAACAGTACAATACAGCAACACTCCAAAAGTAAACCAAGTTACAGGATTAGGACCATATTTTCTTCCTATAATATAGGCCACTGGTGAAAGTAACAGGGGCAGGAAAACTGCCTGTAATAAGGCATATTCCATTATCCTTTAAGGCTCCTAAAGTCCGCAATATCGATATTTTGATACATTCTATATGCTACAATAATTAATGAAAGTCCTACTGCTACTTCTGCTGCTGCAATTGCAATTGAAAATAATGCAAGTGTTTGTCCACCACTATTAGGAATATATCTTGCAAAAGCAACTAAATTTAGATTTGCTGCATTGATAATAATTTCAATAGCAAATAGCATTCTAATTGCATTGCGCTTAACGGACAGACCGTAAATTCCAATACCTAAAAGTGCAATAGATACAATTACAAAATCAATTAGTTCGTTGCTCATCTGCCACATCCTCCCGTCTTGCCAAAACAAGTGCCCCAGTAACTGCACCTGCTAAAATTAATGCCATTAATACCAATGCAGGCCAATAATATGTTACAAAGTCTTTTCCAATATCTCTAAAGTCAACAGGTGGTTCATCTGTTTGGATTGTTCTGAGACCTGAATCAATTATTATCGAACCCAAGCCCACCATTAAGATTAACATAAGACCAATGCCTGCAAACTTGCGTCTGCGATCTTCAATTTTTTTAAATATCAATTCTCTTTTTACGAGCATTACGGTAAACAAGATTAGAACTGCTATAGAACCAACGTAAACTGCAATTTGAAATATCGCAATAAATGGAGAGTCAAGTAGTAAAAAGAAACCAGCAATACCACCTAAAGTTCCCATTAAAGCAATTGAACCATATATCAAAGAACGAAGCTCAAGCGCAGCAATAGCTGAACCAATAGTTAGTACAGATAATGCAAGAAATGTTGCATCAACCATGAGTTGCACCTCTTTTGTCAATTATGATATCTACATCTTGGGAAACCTGTGGTTTTACTTGTAGTTGGGCTGGAGTATAGATTAAAGCCTCTTTAGAAAACGATGAAAGCTCGTAGTCATTTGTCATATACAAAGCATAGAATGGGCAAGCATCAACACATAATCCACAAAAAACACACTTGCCATAATCTATCTGAGGCATGATAGATTTTTTGTTGTGTTTCCAATCTTCTGGCACCTTAACCATTGCAATTGCTTCAGCAACTCCTTCACAAGCAATAGCACAAAGGTTGCATCCAGTACATTTGTCATGAAAAAGCATATGGCGACCCTTGTATCCGGCAATTCCAACTCCAGTAGTAGGATCATATTGATATCCATCACCTACAAACTTGAGTTTTTCTTCAGGATACCTTAAGGTAAATCGCTTTACTGCAAGATGCTTAATCCCTGAATTTAGAGCTCGAATGATTCCTGTAGCAGTGCCCATTACCATATTCCCCCTGGTCCTAGTATTCCAGCGTAAATCAAACCTACTGCAATAAACATGTTAACGAAAGCCAAAGCGATCAGTTTGTTCCACCCAATACTCAAGAGCATGTCAATTCTAATTCTTGGAAAAACTCCTCTAGGAATTAATATGAAAAATATTACTGCAACAGTTTTTAGCGTAAACCAAAGAGTGCCATTAAGCATTTCTTGTGACACAATAGGCAGACCTGCAATTTGCACCGTGATTGGACCTGCTTGTATTCCCTCTGTAATTATTTCTTCTGGGAAGGGAGGCACTACCATTGGTCCTTGCCAACCACCAAGAAACAAAACCACAAACAATCCTGCAAATGCATATAGCTTGAGGTACGTTGCAAGCTGAACAAGTCCATACATCATACCAGAAAATTCCGTTAACCATCCAGCAACAATTTCACTTTCTGCTTCTGGCAAATCAAATGGAATTCTTTCTAATTCTGCTAACATAGAAATAAAGAATACAATAGCTCCAATTGGTAGAAAAACAATAAGCCAATAATTTTCTTGTGCGTGAACAATTTCAGATAAACTCAATGTTCCAGTTAAAATTGTAACACCAAGAAGAGACAAAATTAATGGAATTTCAAATGAAACCATCTGGTGAAGTGCTCTTATTCCACCGATGAAGGGAAACTTGCTATTTGCAGCCCATGAAACAATAACGGTGATAATAGGGAAGAAACCAATTACTGCAAATACTGCAATCAAACCAAGGTCCAAGTCTGCTACAACCCACCCAGGAGCTACTGGAATCAAAGCAACAAATGCTGCAGCAGTAGCAACAAACAAGACTGGAGCTGCCCAAAATAATGGTTTGTCAGCTTTTGCTGGAATAATAATTTCTTTAGAAATTAGTTTTAATCCGTCTCCCATTAATTGTAATATTCCTTCGAATTTTCCACAATAAAATGGTCCAACTCTGAGCTGCATTTTTGCCAGCAATTTTCTTTCAGCAAAGATAGTTGCAGCAGCTATCAATGCAGCAAATCCTAAACCTGGAAATGCTGCAATTTTAAAGAAATCAGAATAGATTAAAGATTTTAAAAGTGGGACAGCTAATTCGGGATGAAAAATCATTGTAAAAGCGAGGAAGGGATTAACAAGTTCTCCATCATGCACAGGCAATTCTACAAAAATTAAGGTAATCATGATGAGCGGAATTCCAATTAGAGTTAGAAGAAGAATTATCCAAAAAATATTGTCTGTGAGAGATTTTATAAAATAACTTAGCTTAAACTTTGGTGCAATTACTGACATCTATCTATCAGCCTCCACAGGCCAGTAGTTTAAACTCCAGTAAACTGCTGGCATATTACCTAATTTTTCGCCCTTTAACAAATATGGCAGGCAAATTAGATTTCTAAAAGAACCTACACTCATTTTTAGACGATATGGTTCAGGTTTACTTCTAGAAACAATGTACATGCCAAGTGAACCTCTTCCAGATTCTACTCTTTTGTAAACTTCATCATCTCCGCCTTTTGGATTTGGTTTTAGTTTTACTCTAACTGAACCAGATTTTGGCATTTTTTCTAAAGCTTGTCTAATGATATTGCAGCTTTCCAGCATGTCAAGCCAAGGAGTTTTTGAACGATCGTATGAATCACCATTCTTTAAAACATTGGTGTGAACATCAAGTTCGTCATATACATCGTATGGTTCTTTTGTTCTAATATCAAAGTCAACACCACTTGCACGTAAAACTGTACCAGTGGTACCAAGTCTAATTGCGTCTTCCCTAGTTAATATTCCAGTGTTTTCAGTTCTTGCAATTAAGATTGGATTATCATAAAAAATATCGCCATATGTCCTAAGTCGTTTTTCCAAATAGTTAACTTGTCTTATACATACATCTTCAAAATTTGCAGGTGCATCATTTCGTATACCTCCTGGAACAAAGTAAGAATGAGTTACTCTTGCACCAGTTAGTTTTTCTAAAAGATCAATTGCCAATTCTCTATCTCCCATAGGCCACATGAACATGGTAGAATGACCCAGAAAAATTCCATAGATTCCTAGCCAATAAAGAGTATAGACAATTCTGTTTAATTCAGCTGCAATTACTCGAATATATTTTGCCCGTTCAGGAACTTCAAGGCCTAAAAGTTCCTCAACACCTAAAACATATGGATACAAAATATTGCAGGAATCATGAATGACTGGTCTTTCTAGATGAGGAATGTTTGTGATATAGTTTCTATATTCTGCCATTTTTTCTTCTCCTCTGTGAACATAACCTGGATCAGGATCACATGAAACAATAAAATCTCCATCGACTTTGATGATTAGTCTCATATGACCTGAACCTGGATGTTGAGGACCAACATTGAGTGTCATTATTCGGTCATCTA
>BFAR01000099.1 GCA_008974855.1 archaeon MnTg01 | reverse complement strand
AAGTATGCTACGAATTTCTTACCTATAACGAGGAAGGACTTCTATATGGTAGAAGTTAACCATTTTGGAAATTAACTGATGGATTCATTCCATTCTGGCAAGTGGTTTTTAATGAATTATTTTGGAAACTAGTCTTCTTTTTCTTTTTTAACAAATCCCCCTTCCAAGTTTTCAGGGGGAGGTATTTTTTTAGCTCGTCCAAGACCTACTGTGGTAATTATTACAGATGCCATAATAATAAAAAATACAATTTGGGGATAAGCTTCTCCATTAGGTAAACCAAGAGTTAAAGGGAAAGTTGCTAATACTGCTGCAGCAAGCCCACGTGGAATCATTACTGAGGTCACTTTTCTATCTAATTGTGAAAATTTCTTTGTTAATGAAATTTTTGTTAGAATAGTTCTTCCAAAATAAATTATGAGTGTAGCAATAATACCAAAAATAATGTACTCTATTTGGCCAAAGCTTGCTAATAATCCAACAAACACAAAGAAAAATGATCTAACTAGAAACGTAAGTTGATTATGCATTGTGTCATCAGTGGAAATGTCTGGAAGTTTAAATTTTAGATATCTAGAAAGTCTATATCTATTTCCTAACATTAGTCCAAATACAAGTGCTGTTAAAGCACCTGATTCTCCAAAAGACCTTGCCAAAAAGAAAAGTACAAACAAAATTCCTAATGTTAACATGTATGAGTGTTGAGCATTTGCCAACTTTGTAGTAACATACATCCAGGGGATTCCTACGCCTAAACCAAGAAGTAAACCAACTGCAACTGCATTACCAAAGGTAACTCCAAGAAGTTCAAGATCAAAACGCCCTGATAAAACAGCCTCAAACATGATAAATGCTACAATTGTTGCCAAAATATCCGTCAACGCTGACTCAAAACTTAGCATTGATTTTGTTTCCTCTGAAACACGAATTTGTCGTACAAGACTAAAAACTATGATCGAACTACTACCGCCCACAATTGATGAGAGTAATATACTATCAAGCCATTCCCATCCTAGACCATAGTGTGCTAACATCGTAACAATAACCATCGATAAAATAAATCCCAAAATAGCAAGTACCAATGCAAAATGAGCAGTTTTCATAATCTGTTTGATATCAAGATTAAGTCCACCATCAAACATGATAATTATCAACGCAAGAGCCGCAAAGTAAGGTACAATCTCAAGAACAGTATCTGTTTGAATGATGCCTAACACTGGTCCAATGATTACCCCTAGAACCATCAAAAATGCAATATCAGGTATTCCAGTTTTTTTGAAAAAAGCCTCTCCGGCTACTCCAAGAAAAATAGTAACACCAGCTGCCAAAAGCACAACATGTGCTGATGCAATTGAATCCTGCCCAGCAAAACCTCCAATAGCTTCTTGTAAGTTAGTAAGTCCTTGAATGAAAAAATTGGAATCTAACTGTTCTGCAGGAATTTTAGGCAGGGGATGCTCTTCAAAATATGAATTTAACATATCTAGGATGCTAAAAAAAATCAGATTCATCAACGTCTGCTTATTTTTTTTTGTCTATTTAAAAGAAGAACAAGTCAAAGAAGATATACAATTTAAAACCTCACATACCACATAAATTCTTAATGAGTGCATCAAATATTTTACGCAAAGATCATGAGCAAATAAAACGTTTAGAGAAGGTTGTCAACAAATGCTATCACGAACTATACGCAGGAAAATCTATCCCATTTTCAGATATTGAAATAATCTGTTTAGTTATCTCAGAATTTCTAGATGCAATTCATTATTCAAGGGAGGAAGGTTCGTATTTTCCATGCGTTGCTAGTTATGGAACTCTCAATAAAGAAATTCGAACATTTTTAATCGAACATGAATTTGGAAGTAGAATTGCTAGAAATATCTCAAAGCATCTCCAAAGATGGAAAAATGGAGATGATGCTAGAGAACCAGTTGCGAGATTCCTTCGAACATATTCAATTTACTTAAAAGATCATATGGCAAAAGAAGAAGAGTTTTTTGATAAAGCTGAAAAAACTGTGCTTTCAAAAGAAGAAGAACAGGAAATGTTTGAACAATTCCAATCTGTAACAGCTATAACAAAAAAAATTGAAGAAATAATAAAACAAATTGATTATTTAGAAAATCAACCGTGGATGAAAGGTTAGGTAGTTAGCTCAGGTTTTAATGTCCAAACTACTGCCAGAATAACAAAAGGAACTGATATCATTGCCGTAATCTGAAGTATAATAAATAGTTGGGTTTGAGATGCTTCAGGTGGAGCCATTAAAATCCATGGTAATGGGAGGGTAATTACAAACCAGATGACAGAAAGTAAAGCAATAATCTCAACTTTTTTCCTTGTTCGTGGATTCAACAATAATTCCCCTTTCAAAAATTTTAATATTTTACTCCAAATGTCCAGCTACGATTAATTATGAAATTAATAGCTCCTGCAATGGATATTGAAATTAAAGCAGCCAACATATAGTAAACAGATAATGATTCAACAAGGAAATAAACTGATCCCAGTTGAATTGCCATACCCAGGAAACTAACACTTGCAAATTTTACGTACATTACAATTGTTCTCTGAGAATTTATTGAATCTCGAAATGTCCAAAATTTGTTTAAGATAAAATTTGAAGTAATTGAAGCTGAAATTGCTAAAGTATATGAAAGAAAATACCATAAACCAACATACTCAGTCAGATAGAACAATAATCCAAGATTTACAAGAACCCCACTTGCTCCAACAGCATAATACTTTGCAGCTTGTTTTGCAAAACGCGATAATCTACTTCCTTTTTCCTGGCCTCTTAATGTCATGCAGCTTTCCCAAGTTGGGATGTTCTTAATAAATAAAATCTTAAGAATGGATCTAAAATGATTGCTAGAATATTGCAATTTTACCTAGTTTTTTTCTAAAATAATAATCTAGTCTCAAAAAATTATTGATTATGATAGAATTAATTGGAAAAATTATATTAAAATGTTAAATACTCTAAAAACGTATAATAAATGATGCGAAAGGATGCAAATCCTATCGATTAAAACTGCGTGACTCCGCAGAACACACGTGAAAGTCTTAGGTATTTTATGCCTCGACAACGAGAGGAAATCTCTCAAAGTCCTGCTTAGGGAGTCACGCCATTTTTGATTTTTAAATTTTTATGATATCAATAGAAACTGGTCCCAAAAGATTTCCATTAGGGTCTATGAGAATTTCTATTTCTTGCTTATTAGGAACTTTGATTATTTTATTTCCAGAATATTCCCATGTATAGTATGTTGAAACACCTGTTTCCTGAGGAGTTCCTTCTAAAGCAAAATTTTCAAAAAAATTCAGAGATTGACCATTCAAAGTTATTGTCAAAATTTTAGGACTATCTCCATTTGGCACAAATCTGATTTCATACATGCCTTCCTCAATTTTAAGAAAATGAGAGTAAACCCCATTCTTATAAATTTGAGGATCTGCTAGGGTTACATGAAAAACAATACTTTGGTCATCTCCAGTTTGGCTATCCGAGGAAGCAAAAAACCCAATTGCTACTGTTATTCCTATAGCAATTGCAATAAAACCTACATATTTTCCTCTCATCTAAAATCTGAATATTTAATGAAAATAAAAACAAACCCTAAATTACTTCATTTTAAAAATTCCCTTAAAAAAATATTAGTTTAATTTTTCAGGATCAAAATTCTTTTCGAAGTAATACTTAAATACAAAACTTCTCTCTAATTCGTGAAATGGAAAAATGTCCACTTTGCGGAGAAACTCTCATTCATGAGTCAGGAATGCATACTCATATCAAAAAAATTCATCCCCAAAGAACTACTCTTCTAAATATCTAGATTACTGTGTTTTGCCTATTATTTTGTTAGAGAAATTTTAGTTACTGTTAACCAAAATTCACATCTTCTATTAAAAATCAATTTTTCGAGTAATTTACGTGCCAAATTTCCAAAACAAGTGGTCAAAATCACCAACTCCAGGAATAACTGAAAGAATTAATGATGCAATCAAACCAAAGGGCTCATTAAAGCCTAGAGTAGAAATGGCTGTAAAGCGTCTAAAAGGTCAGATATCAAAATTAGATAATATGCTTACTAAATTAAAAGAAAGAGACGAAAAGATTTTCAACAGAATTGTAACTGCCACGCAGCAGCATGATACTCATACCTCAAAAGTTCTATCAAATGAACTTTCAGAGGTTCGAAAAGTTAGTAGAGTTCTTGGAAATGCAAGAATGGCATTAGAGCAAATTGAACTTAGACTTACAACATTCCACGACTTAGGTGACACAGTCATTACTATAATGCCTACAATAGGTCTAATGAAGAGTCTTAAATCATCACTTGTAAAATTCATGCCAGAGGCTGATCAAGAAGTTAACAGAATGACTGAGATGCTTGGCGGATTAATGACAGACACGTTCACGGGTGATTCTTCATTTGGTGTTGAAACAGCTACTAATGCAGAATCTGATAAGATTCTACAGGAGGCAGCAGCAG
>BFAR01000098.1 GCA_008974855.1 archaeon MnTg01 | reverse complement strand
ATAACAGGTTGTTTGTCAAAATTAGACAAACGCCATATTAGCTAAATTTAAAAATTTTTTAGAGATTAATTGAATTGAGGAATTGATATTCTATCATATTCACTAAAAAATTTAAGTCCAAATTTGTCTGTAAACGCTAGCTTTGCTTTTCCATATGGTGTAAAACCTGAACTTATATCAGAAGTTTTTACATCCCAAAAGAATATTTTATTTGTATTATCTAATTCCTTAAATGCAGAATAAGAGTCTACATAGTTAGATTTTCTAACTGAAAATGCATCAAGATAAAGAATTCTATTTCTATCATCTAATAAAACTACTGAGATAGTTCCATCAGGAGTCAGTGATTTTTTATTAACATCAACTAGTTTGAATTGTAAATGATACGAATCAATTGTACCATGTCCTTGAACTATAAAGTCCTCAATTCTATCAATCTTAGGCCACACAATGAGATCTTTGGGTAGAGGTTTTAATTGAGGTTGAATAAGAGGTTGTTTTTCAGGATCTATAATTAATACATTATTTTCAACTAAATATTGTAGTGCATTTATGAAATCTTGATCAGCAATTTTTCCTTCACCCCACCAAAAAGCTGTAGTCTTAATCAAAGTTACAACAGTTTTTTGTTGTTCTTCAACTGCATCAAGAAATATTCCATCAGTATCTGATTCATCATGTATTACACATTCATCGATAATTTCATCAAGAACTAACCCTGGGCCACATTCGGGTTGTACACTGATAGGTGATGGAACTTCAAGTATTTTTTTTTCTACTAGATATTGTAAGGTATTGACGAAATCCTGATCAGAGATTTTATCTTCACCCCACCATACTGCAATTATTTTAATCCAAGAAGGGATTACTTGTTCTTCTGCAGAAGCTTCTTCTAAAAAATTAAAGGAAAAAGTAATTGAGAAGATAATCAAAATTACAATTACATAATGATTTTTCTCTAAAGTGAAAAAATCTCCCTTATCCAGATGCATCATGTTATGATATTATTTTTAAAAATTCTATCTCATATCCGATATGATGTTCAGAATGAACATATGATTTAGACTTCTTGAATTTGTACTGGATTAGGTGCAGCAGGAGTATTTTTTATTTTAATAATGCCTTTTTTCATTAGCATGTATCCCATTAGTACTATCATGATAGGAACAATAATTATTACAGGATCAATTCCTCCAATTTCAGGTTTTGTAAACTCTGTTTCTTCATCTGCAAATGCCAAAAATTCAGAGGTAGCATTTACTCTAACTATATTTGAAATATCATTTGGGGAATAATATGAGCCTGAGACACTAGCAAAAACTTTTACTTGTTTATCAGAGGTAGAAATTATTGATGCTACAGCCTCACCAGTAGGGCCTGTTTTTTTATCTGATAGTTGAAGAATACCACCATCGATTACCCATTTAACTTTCATTCCTGGTAATGGAATTTGATCTTGTTTAGCAGCAAGTTTTGCAGTAAACACTTCTCCACTTTCAACAATTGTAGGAGTATCAAGGTTTAGGATTGGTGTTAGACTTTTTAATTGAATAGTAGTTGAACTAATTGGAAATCCATCAGATAGTGCAGTAATTTCTGTTGTGCCTCCAGCTTTTGGTCCTGCATCAAACAAAGTATAATATTCTCCCTTTTTGATTGTGGCAGTAGCTGGAATCTGAATAAGAGATTCATCATTTACTACAAAGTTTATTTCTACATCTTGAGTTGCAAAAACTGGATGTCCTTGAGAATTGAGAAGTTGTATTGAGAAAATATCATTTGTTCCAGTAAAAATTGTATCAGAATGTTCAATTACAATATTTGCTGGTTTTAATAATAGACTCTCAAGAGTTATCTCAGCGTCTTCAAGATAATTTACTGAAAATACTAAAGTTTCTGAACCTTGATCAGCAGCAAAAGTATCTATCATTATCAAATCCTCTCCACTAACAACGGGTTTAGTTTCTACATCAAAGATTTGACTCGGTGAAACAAATAAATCAGAATTTTTTGGAAATTTTGTTACTTCATCATCATCAGTAAGATATACAACAATTGGAAATTCTGAATTTGCAAGGATTTTATCAATTAATGGTTCTGCTACTAATTTATGCGACTCTTCATCAGGACCAAAAATTTCAATTTCAGTAGTAGTTGCTGATTCATCTTCTACTTCTACAACTGGATTTATTTCGAATTCATCACTGTCTATGCCATCTGGAATACTATGCCCAACCTGAGCAAAAACTAAAGCTGAACCAGAGCCATGCTGAAAAAATACTGGATCAATTGAGAGAAATTCATTATCTGAAGAATCAATATTTATCTCTAAATTTTTATCAGCAACAATTGGAAAACCAGTCTCATCTTCTAGATGTAATAAACCAATTAGTTCCTTATTGCCGGTGGTAAAAATTGGCAAACCTTCGAATTTTACGAATCTATCTCCATCGTTTGAAGGTGCATTTGGAACATTTTGATCATAAAAGGTTGCTTCAACTGTTTGTGTATCTAAAGATAAAGGATCTCCAGAAGTTATAGTTACTAGATATTCTCCAGTTTGT
>BFAR01000097.1 GCA_008974855.1 archaeon MnTg01 | reverse complement strand
ATTACAAAATAGATCCATAGTTCCAATCCCTGCTTTTGCAACTTTATTACGTTTAGCTACTACATTTGCGATTTCGCCTACATCTTCCTCAGAATCACTATAATCAAGATAATAAACTGAAATCAAATTTGTTTTTCCTTTTGCTTCTCTTTCAAAAAGATCATCTTTAATACTAAAAACAAAAGCTGGTTTTTCTTGTTGATATTTTTCCATTTCTTTTTGGATTTTTGTTTTGTCTTTAAATTTTGCTAACAGATAATGATTTGCAGATGTAGGAAAATACGGTTTACTATCTGGAGAAAAAGTTCCAGTAACAAAAAACATATCTTCAATGTTTCTTGAACGTGACCAAATTTCCTTTAATTCTACAGTTTTATGATCATGTAAATACGGAGCACAAACATAACCGCTTGTATTTAGTGTAGACAAGGCTTTGATTACGGATCCAACTATCATTATTTAATTTTTATCTCGCTATTAAGGCAAAATTACCTTTGTACATTAAATTATTTAAAAAAATGATGAATATGTGGTTTCGATAGTTATTTAATACTTAAACACAGCGTCAATTTTGTCCCACGCTAGCTCAGCCTGGTAGAGCTTCCGGCTGTAGTTGTTGGCTTTTGGCTGACTGAATAACAGCCTATCAGGCATACAGAAACCGGGTTGTCGAAGGTTCAATTCCTTCGCGTGGGACTTAGGTTTCCATTCCGATATCAATTCTTTTTTTGTCACATTTGCTGAAACTGTAGGAATAGATCAAGATAGATCATTATCTATTGATATAGGTAGATCAAAGCTTGAATCCTTATAGACGGGAACCATTATCGCTTCAATTTTTTAACATTTTGGTAAAGGCATTTTCTCATGAACTTCAATTTGACAACCATCTGCCCACTCAAGATGAGGATGTCCTTTGAGTAGATCTTCTGCTTCTGCCATATTATCTGCTTGTAAAATAGAATAACCTGTAACATTTGTTTTGCTTGGTAAATTACCTGATGCATTAATTTGCTGTCCAGTTCCAAGTGGAGTCCCCAAGTCAACAAGATGTTCACCACATTTCTCAGCCCATGTCATCCAGGCTTCCATTTCTTTTTTCATTTCTTCAGGACTTGTGTTTTGCATTTTTTCCATTGCTGACGCTGGTGCATAATAAATTACAACAAATTGTTTCATTTCTTAATCTCTACTCTTGCAAAAATTGCAAAAAATAATATTTAAACTTTATAGAAGCGTATCAAGTGTTCAAATCTGTTGAGGTCCATAACAATTCCCGAACTAACAGGTGAGCCCAATAGGATTGTAAAATCATTCTCTGGTAATCTCTACAGGATTATGAATTTTGTAATTTATGCCCCAATTATATCAATTTGTTGTACAGAGTGTCTTGAGATATCGTTGTGTATGATTACATGGGATTCTTCTTTAAATGTCAAGTCACATCTGTAACATTTCCATGCTTTCATATTTTTGATTGCGCAAAATTTGTATTTAATATTCACGAATGAATTGTTCTTTTTCTATAAATTGGAAAAAATTCATGGTTTGGTTCATAGCAGGATGAGAACCACGTCTGCACGCCCATATGGTTGTGTCGACACGTGCGTCCTCATCCCATAATTTAGAGTCCAAATTCGGTACATAGAATCATGTATGTCCGATTACTACAAACCGAAAAATCCATCTAATTATTCTTGGTAATACTGTATAGATTATTCAAACGGTAGTTTGATCTTAGTAAAGGATCAACTTTTCTTATCGGGTCCCCTTTTCCAATCACCCCAAGAAAATGCAAGTATGAATCTGAAAAATAGTATCCACAGACGAGTCGTAGAGTATCAAATTAAGCAACTAAAGAACGAACTCGCTAAATTCGAGGAATAATTCTCCTTCTTTTCTTTTGAAATAGAAACTAAAGTGAAGGTTCCCTCCGATTCTAACCTTTAAAAGCACATCAGCCGTGGGATAGAATTATTTTAACCAACCCTTCGCGTGAGACGCACAAACAAATATTCAAAAGCATCGAAAAATACGTTATTTCATGAGTACTGACGCATGGTCTAATCTAGATAAGGTTGACCAAAAAATACTTGAGATATTAAATAATAATGCTCGAACTCCTTCAAAGGAAATCGCAAGCGAATTAAGAAAAACTGGTCATGACGTATCAGATAGAACCATTAGAAAAAGAATCGAACGTCTAGAAAAAAGTGGCATAATTAAGGGATACAAAGCAGTTCTTTCAGATGTTTCTGAGACAAACGAATATGAAGCGCTTTTCATAAAGTTCAAACCAACAAAATCACTTGAATCAGTAAAAGAATCAATTAAAGATCATGTTATTGAGAGACCAAATTATCTATTTGTAGCAAATCTTGATGGGGAATGGAATATGTTAGTTATAATGAAAATTGATCCTGGAACAAAAAGTGTTACATCAAAAATTATTGAAAAGTTTTCAGATCAAATAATTGATTATAGAATAAATAAATTAGATATTGAAAAAATTAATTTATTGAATATGTCATTGCTATTATTATAAAATAGAATATTCTGATTCAGCTGTATTCATTGCATCTTTTAAATCATTAATAGTAAATGGTTTTTGAATAAATGCAGTAACTCCTGAGCTAATTGTTTTGTTAACACGTTTACTTGTTTTCTCATCAGCAGTAATTAGAATGATTTGTGATTTAGGATTTTCTTCTAAAATTTTTTCTGCTATTACATCGCCTTCTACGTCTGGTAAACCCATATCAAGTAAAAATATAGGATTTTGAGAAGATTTTATTAATTTTTGAGACTCTTTAAGTGCGTCTTTTCCTGTTTCAAATGACAAAAAATTATCATAGCCTAATTTTTTCAAATAATTTTCAAGTTTGATTATCATTGATTTACTATCATCAACAATTACTACAGGTCTGCTAGTTTCTGTTAGTGGAGCGTGTAGTTTTTTTGATTCTTGAAATGCTTTTTTTGCCTCGTCATAATTTCCTGATTTAAGAAAACATTTTGCAGCACAAAGATAAGCGCTTTTTACGTTGTAACTATTTTCTTTTTTAGCAAAATTGAGGAATAATTTTCCTGCTTGAAGTGCTTCATTACGGTTATCTTTATTCTGACGAGATTTACATTCTCCCGCTAATACGTAAAGAAGACCTGCTTTAATAGAATCAATTTTTTTATGTTTTTCAGCCAAGTCCATAAAAAGATTGTATGCAGTAATATTTTGATTACTTTGAAGATGAGTAAAAGCTAAATCATAATCTAGTTTTTTCTTTTTATCAGCCATGAAATAGCTGCCGATTTGTTTTATATTACATTGTTGTGGTTCGAATTGAACATCCTAGATATGTTGAAAAATTCTAGGGATTAATTACGGCACGGCCAATAATTTTTCGTGCTTTAAGATTTTCAAGTGCTTCATTTGCTTCATCAATAGAATATCTTTTTGATATTACTGGTTTTATCACACCTTTCTTTGCTAATTCGATCAATTCAACCATATCATCATAATTTCCAGTATATGCACCCTGAATTGTAAGTGATTTTAAAGGAATTGTTACTAATGACAACTTGATGGAGCCGCCAAAGAGTCCAACAAGGACTAGATTTCCTCTTTTTCGTAAAACTGCAAGTGCAGTCTTTACAGTTTGTGGTGCATTAACAAAATCAATTACACTATCCGCGCCTTTACCATTACAAATAGAAATTATTGTTTCAACTGCTCCTCCTCCACCCGTTGAAATAGAACCAACAACATTTGTATTAACAACAAAATCAGCTCCCATTTTTTTTGCAGTATCAAATTTTTTATCATCATTATCGACACAGATGATTTTTGCCTTTGTAATTGCTTTAGCAAGTTGTATGGCCATCAGGCCTAGACCGCCAGCACCAATTATCACCAAAAATTCAGGAGAGTTTACATTTGCTTTTTTCACAGCAGTATATGCTGTAAGACCTGAACATGCAAGTGATGTTGCCCCATCTAAATCAAGTCCATCAATTTTTGCTAGATATTTGTAATGAGGAACTTTGACGTTTTCTGCATATCCTCCATCTTGAAAAAGACCAATTGACTTTGGTGCATCACAAAGATTTTCATTGCCTGCTTTGCATGCAGGGCATTCACCCTCACCTAACCAAGGATAAACTAGTACATTATCACCTACAGAAACTCCTTTTACATCGCTTCCTATTTCAGCCACAGTTCCAGCAATTTCATGACCAGGAGTCACAGGATATTTCACACCTCTATCAGTAACTTTCAAAAATATTCCCTCGCCTAAATCGTATCCACCTTCCCATAGATGCAAATCACTATGGCAAACCCCAACTGCCTTTACTTTGACAATGACTTCATTTCCACTAGCTTGAGGAGATTCTAGTTCAATAATCTGAAGTGGTTTATTTGGTTCTACGATTCTGGCTGCTTTCAATGCGGTATTGATTTTCTATTAATAATATAAGAGTTGACTGGGAAGGACAAAAAAATAGAGTGTCTAGATATTATTTTATCAACGGCTGTGAGTATTTGTGAGTGAAGGTCAGACAAAGATTGGAATATCTCAGGCACCTGTGAATATTCTCTTTGATACAGCAAGTATTTCAAAAAAAGATGTTTGGGAGATAAACATTATTCAAATTTTAGAATTATTGCTTAAAATTCTAAATCAAACAGGAAAAAAAGACTTGCGAGTAGCAGGTATGGCTGCATTATCGGCTTCACTTATTCATAGAATGAAAGTAGAAAGTATTTTTGCATTACAAAAAGCTGCAATGGAAAAAAAGCCGTTCACTCAACGGGTGGACTTGAATATTGACATGATAAACATGCCATATCGTCACGAATCAACATATCCAGTAACTCTAGACGAGCTTTTGAATTTACTTGAAAATCTAATAGGATCAATTGCAAACCCTCGCTCGAGAAAAGGAAAAAATCTAAGTTTTGAACCTATTGAAGCACCCGATTTTAAAGATTATTTCATTTCACTTGAAAATATTATTGAAAAATATGAGAATCTCGTTACAAACAAGATTAGAGCCACTGGTACTGGGATGTTAAAGGATATAGTAATGGAGCTTGATACAATCGATTCAATTAGATGCTTTTTTGCTATCCTATTTCTTGCAAGAGACCAAAAGGTGGACTTGGAACAAATTGAAGATGATATCAAAATCACCCTAATCAAAGAGAAGTTTACAACCTAATCAAAGATGAATGAAGGATTCTTTTAAGTAGATTCTATCAAAAGTGAGATAAATGGTAAAAATCGAAGATGAAGATGAAGCAACAGCAAGGATTGAAGCTGCCTTATATTCTGCTGGAAGGCCTTTGATCATAGAGGAATTGATAAAGGCCTCAGGCACAGAATCTAGAACAAAAACTCTCAATATTCTCAATAATATTATGAAAAAGTCGAAATCAGCATTCAAGGCAATTGAGATAGCAATACTGCCAGATGGGTCCTATGTTTTTCAATTAAAACCAGAATATAGTGCCACCATAAGACGATATGCATCAAAACCCATTTTACACAAAGCAACTCTAAAAACACTTTCATACATTGCATACTTACAACCAATCTCTTCAAAACAACTTGTAGAAACAAGAGGTACAGGAGTTTATTCTCATCTTAAGGAATTAAGACAACTTGATTACATACAACATGAAAATGTTGGAAGAATGAAAATCTATAATACAACAACAAAATTTAAAAAATATTTTGGAATTGAAGGAGATGCAGACTCATTAAAGCAAAAACTTTTCAAAAGAGTACGAAAATCTCCCCCAATCACTATTCAAAATACTGCAAATACTCCTAGACCTTTAGCATGATTTTTTAGAATTTTCTACAGAATTCTTAATTCTAATCGTTAAAGTAAGATATTTTTCGTTTTGTATAAATTAGAGTAATTCAAACGCATCATGTGAGAAAATCAATAGAGAATTTAGCTACTAGTAAAATTACTGGGGGAAGAAGACATCCACTAAGAATTAGACGAAAATATGAAATCGATAGATACCCTAATGAAGCCTTAATTGGACCTGCATCAACTGTAACTAGAAAAGTACGTGGCAAAAATAAAAAAACTGCGCTAAAAACAATTGATTTTGTAAATTTAGCAATTCCAAATGCTAAAGTAAAGAAAACAAAAATTGTTAAAGTTTTAGAAAATCCAACAAACAGTGATTATCAAAGACGTGGTGTAATATCAAAAGGTGCAATTCTTGAAACAGAAGATGGAAAGTGTAAAGTTGTTTCAAAACCTGGACAACACGGTGCAGTTAACGCAGTTCTCATAAAGTGATTTAATGAAAGATTACGAGCATGTCGTAGTCTGGCTAGATTATTTTAACAAAACATTATCAAGAAATAAAGGAAGAAAACTTCCAAAAGAAAAATGTATTTTTGATCCATCGTTAAAAGAATTAATTGAAGCTGCAAAAGCAGCTAAATTAGAGCTAACCGAATCAGAGGATAAAGTTAGATTTCCAAAAAGACCATTTGTTAGATCAGGATACATCATTTTACCAAAAGATGGACCAAAGACAAAAATGTTAAACAAGATTTCTGAAAAATTAGTTTCCAAGCGAGCAAAGCAGTCTAAATAATATTTCATCTAGCTTCTTGCTTAAGGAAAGTTGACAGAAGTCTATGATAATGATAGAATAATTTTAAAAATAATTGCAGGAGGTAGGCGAAATTATTCATTTGGCCAGTAGTGGCAGAGTTATCGTTAGACTTTCAAAAATATTGAAAGAAGGTCAGATACTTTGCGACGAAAAAAGTAGTAAGGTGGCAAAAGTTACGGAAATGATAGGTCCAGTTGCAAAACCATATGCATCTGCTATTCCGTTAACTAACAGCGTAAAAAAATACGTTGGAAAAAAAGTTTTTGC
>BFAR01000096.1 GCA_008974855.1 archaeon MnTg01 | reverse complement strand
TGCCTGAATTAAAGATGTTTTTCCGTGATCAACATGACCCGCGGTTCCAATATTAACACAAGGTTGGTAACCATATTTTTTAACATACCATTCAGGAAGTGTATCACGCCAATGCATTGCTGAAAATGTAAAATAGTATTATGTTAATCTATGCCTTTTTGGGTGAATCTTTTACTTCTTTCTTAGCTGAATCAGCCTTTTTTGGTGAATCTTTTACTTCTTTCTTAGCTGAATCAGCCTTTTTTGGTGAATCTTTTACTTCTTTCTTAGCTGAATCAGCCTTAGTTTCTTCTTCTACTTTTTCAATTTTAATTTCTCCATCATATCTACAGTTTATCTGATAGATTTCTTCAGAAATTGTTGTTCCTCTTACTAATTTACGAAATCTTTGACCTTTTTCAGCATCATTTAATCCTACACCTTTTGATAATAACACATACTTTCTTGCTCCACCATGAATATCAGATCTCATTGGAACACCAGATTTGTCACTACCACCTGTAATTTTCATTTTACCACTTAAACCAACTAAGGCAGCATCAATCTCATTTCCTATATTCAATCCTACAAAGGGATTAGCATCATTTTCCTTGAGTTCCTTTGTTAGAGATTTACCCTTTTTATCAGATATTGTTAGTTTGAAATTAGCCAACTGTTCAAAAAAAATTTGAACTACTAATTAACCTTTGGACAAAACATTTCTCATAAAATCTTTAACTAAATAAAAACAAACTCAAATTATGGTAGAAGATGTAAAGTGTCCTATATGCGAGAAAAAAATGGTTGCTATGCAATCATGCCATATGATTTGCACAAATTGTGGTACACATCTTGATTGTTCTGACAAAGGGAGTTTTTGGTAATTAAAATCCAGGTCTGTCTGGAATATAGTCAGATGCCATATTTACAGCATTTTCTTTCATTATCTCAATATATTCATCGTACAAAGCTTCAAAACCACAATGAGGGCATTTTACATTTTTAATATCATCAGAGAGCACAGCAACTTTTTCACATTTTGGACAACGTGCATCCATGTTTCAATTAGTTCACTAAACTATATAATGCTAGTTGAAAAATTCGATTTGCGCGGAGTTAGTCCAGACTGGTAGGACGTCAGCTTCCCAAGCTGGAGGTCGCGTGTTCAAATCCCGCACTCCGCATTTATGTTAAGATTAAAATATTCTTAATTATGATCTGTGAAAAGAGATGATAAAAAAACTAGATCTAAAAGTCAATGAGAAAGGTGAAATTACGTCCCCTACATATCCAGAAATAGTTTCTAAGATAAATGAATTAATTGAAAAAAGAAACTTTGAAGAAGAATTAAGATAGCATTAAAGCGATACGAAAGCGTCTATTAATGCCTGTCCATCAGAGCTCATTTCTGGATGAAATTGAGTTCCAAATATATTGTAATTATTTAATTGAATCATTTCATAAAGACAATTTTTTGAGTTTGCGATGTTAATCATTGAATTATTTATCCTAGAAATTTCATAATTATGGCTTTCAAAAACCTTCATTGTTCCTGTACATAGAGGATTCTCTTTAAGAATAGTAATTTCTTGATCACCTTTTTCAAGACTGTTTTTTTTTCTTATGGTTCCTCCAATTGTAAGTGCTAGTATTTCTGCACCATAACAAATACCTAAGAGATTTTTTTGTTCTAAAACTGTATGCTGAATGATTTTTGAATTTAAAACATTCATTTCTTTATTATTTTGACGGCGTCCAGAAAGAATGAATGAATTATAATTTTGAATTTCAGAAAGTTTTACCTGATTATGTTTTCGATTTACAAATTTTACTTTGTTCTTGGTAAGAAAATCTATCAAATTTTTTGTATATATTGAACTATTATCTACAACCAATAGCAATTATATGCCTACCTCAATCGAGATGAAATGCATCTCGGGAAGACTTTCTACTATTACTATAGTTCCCAAATAAAGTATATTGTCTTCTTCCCACACGAATACTCTTTCGGTTCTAGGTATAACAAAGTCATCAAGAAATTCTGTAATTAACTTTTCAGTATCCTCTAGCTCTGCTTGCGAAAAGAATGCAATTTTTCCTTCGTTAAATGAAAGAGGTACTTGAATTGAAGATGGTGTTAGAATTTCAAGATCTTGATCTTCAAGAAGTGATGTAATCATATCAATTCGTGCTGTTCTATCTAGATCAAAACTGATGTCTCCATTAGTAGAAGGCGCAGTTGAAACTACACCAGAAAGTTTTTGAAGATATTCTTCAAAAGCCTCTTCTTGAGTTGCGCCTAAACCAACATAATATTCACCTGTGAATGCTGCACCAACAGCAGCAATTGTACCTAATTGAGCTACAACTCCTCCCGCACCTGCAGTATAAACTGGAATAAAGTAAGTATCTTGGTCACCTACTCGATACAATATATTATCACCAATTCTAGGATTCCTCAATAGAGTTTTTAGTTGTGCAAAGTCAGGGTCTCTTTCCAGTGCCTCACGAACAGCAGTAGGTCCGATTAGTTTTGTAGTTGAATTTAATGGTATTTCATAAAATTGCATATCACCTAGATTCGAGAGATCATTTTCTACAATCATATAGCCTGCCAAGTTTCTTCCTTGAGATCCTCTTAATTCAAGAGATAACAAACCAATGAACTCGGTTTTTTCAAATCCAAGTGGTTTTGCTTGAATATAGTATGTATCTAGGCCTCTTGGGATTTCATAGAATTCATTTGCTTGGATAAATGTTTCTACATCAGTTACATGGTAGATATTATACATTTCAGTTTTCCAATTAAACAATTCTACTGGATATCTAATTTGTTCTTCTAGCCATTGAGGAGTTTCAATCATTTGATTTGAATATTGACTGGCAAACATTTTAGAAAAGAAATCATCTCCAGTAGTAAATAATTGAATAGATCCATCATAGGTATCTATCAAAGCATATCCAACTAATCTAAGATATGGATTACCAGCTGACCAAGGAACATCACTAGTATCAAAACCAATTATGAGCGGAACTAGCCAGTATGTGTTTGTACCGTCAGTTACTGGTATAGAATCTAATTCTTTCCCAAACAAATTATAAAGAAAATATGGATAGAGTGTTTCCATTCTCTCGTTAATATCCTTGTATCTCATGACGTGAATTGGTTCGGTAGGAAATGACAACAAAAAGTTTGGTTCAAAGATCCAACTCATTGGAGGTGATAACGTCAAACCTCCCAATCCATCATAAAATGCATTATTTAGCTCAGCACTTACATCTCCTCGATTAGTCGGATATGCAGACCAAGTTTGATCTAGTAATCCTCCTTCTCCATAATAGATTGCTCTTTGC
>BFAR01000095.1 GCA_008974855.1 archaeon MnTg01 | reverse complement strand
CTGTATAGTATGTTCCTGCTTTAATTAATCCTGGAATCATTGTACCTGGGGCTTTGATCTCCTTCCAAGTTGGTTTTGGTAGTTGAGTTGTGATGCTTTGAATGTGTTTGAGTGGAATTTTAAATGAGCCTTTCATAGATAAAATTTTTTTAGTTGTGCTAAAATTAATTTCAAGTTGATCTTCTGTAATTACGATTTTCATGTTTAATTCAAGAATTATTGTTTTAATGAAGATTTGGATAAAATAAAATGACTGGGGCCGCAGGGAATAGCTATGGTCTAGCTAAACGAAAGGATTGGCAGGCAGGCCCAACAGTCACTAATCATCTTTATCAAAATTAGTTAGTATGTTCATGTGTGTCTAAAACATACAAAAAGTTTTGAAAAATTTGTTCGACTAAGATGTTCACAGAACATAGAAAAAGCGTACAGGACGTGGCGTCTGATTAATCTGGGGAGTACTGAATCGAATCAAAGATAATTTAAAAAAATTACTTAAAGGTAATTATTCAAGTTATGTCCAAATTATACAATTATTACAATCTAATAAAAAATCAGTATAGAACTCTACGATCCATATTATATATCAAAAACACGTAAACTAAGTTATGGCACAAGCTTTTGTTTTGATTAATTGTGAGTTAGGTTCAGAAGAGTCAGTAATCATGCACCTAAAATCACTAGAAGGGGTAACTGAGGTTCATGGAACTTTTGGTGCTTATGACATTCTTGCCAAAATAGAATCTGATAGAGTGGAATCCCTTCGAGAACTAATTACTTGGAAAATTCGTAAGATTGAAAATATTAGATCAACTCTTACACTAATGGGAATAGCTGGACAAACGTAACTCATGCCTACTGCTTATTTTTTGTTAAATGTGGCAATAAACCACGAAGTAGAGGTAATAGATAAAGTAAAACAAATCTTAACTCAACAACAATCTATTGATTTTGAAATTCAAGGAGTTTATGGCGTTTATGATATTATAATAAAAATTACAGCGGATTCAGATGATAACATTCGTCATTTAGCATTAGACAAAATTAAATCTATTATAAACATACAATCAGCTATTACCATGATGGTAAACGATAACTAACAACAATACTAATCTGGTTTTTCATTTTCAAATAACTGTGCAAGGATTTTGGATATTCTAAGTATAGCTGAAGAAAATTTCATTGTTTCTTTTGGAATTGTGATCGGAGTTGGATTGATTCATGGTGCAATTTTAGGAAGAGGTGTTCGTACTCGTTTTCCAAATCTAAAAAAACATGCAAGAATAGTATCCTTAGTACTATTATCATTATTTTCAATCAATGCAGGAATGAGTGTAATCAGGTTTGCAATTCCTGAAAAAGTAGCAGCTTCAGATTTAACAATTCCCGCAACACCTGAAGAAGGACTGTACCTTCTCGTCAATATTTTAGGACTCAATGCAGGTTTAGGAGCAGTAATTGTATTGTTTATCTCCATTAGTTTAATATTATTTTTTAAATTAGCCCGAATTCATAAAATCGCTAGATACTTTATTTTTACCCTCAGTGTTATGGTACTCATAGTAGCTTTGATAGGCAGATTTACTGATTTTGTACCCACTAATTTCCAGATACTAATGTACGCTTTTTACCAATTTGGGATTACCGTAGGAATATTTCTTGTAACTAGGAGAAAAGAAACAGATCTTGCAGATTTTTCTTAATTAAATGTCTATTATTTGTCGTAATCCTGCACATCTATTTCTAATTGTTACTTCAGTTACTCCTGAAGCAATAGAAATTTCTTTTTGGGATTTACTTTCGCCATTACTGATACATGCAATGTATAAAGCTGCCGCGGCTATTCCCATTGGGTCTTTGCCAGCAATCATTCCAACCTTTGCAGCTTGGCCTAAAATCTTCACCGCTTTTCTTTTTGTTTTCTCACTTAGATTTGCAAGACTAGCAATTCTTGAAACTCCTTTGAGAGGATCAGGTACTGGGATCTTTAACTCCAGCTCTCTAAAGATTAATCTGTAACATCTAGCAACATCTTTTCTTCTAATGTTAATTCCATTAGCAATATCATCTAAAGTTCTTGGAGTTTCAGTATTTCTACATGCAGCATAGATACATGCAGCAACTAATCCATGGATGGATCTTCCTCGAATTAGTTTTTTCTCCATTGCTTTTCTGTAAATGTATGCAGCCTTTTCTATTACAGCATTAGTTAGTGCAAGTTTATCTTTGATTTTATCCATTTCGCTGAGAGCTTGTCTAAGATTTCTATCAGAGGAAGAATGTGCTTGAGTCCTACTATCCCATGTTCTAAGTCTTTCAATTGAGCTTCTCATAGATGCAGATAGAGGTTTTCCAGTTGCATCTTTGTTTACACTACCAATAACAGTTGATAATCCCATGTCGTGCATAGTAATAGAGGTACCAGCTCCAGTTCTAGCTCTGTTTCCTTCATCTTGAGAAAATGATCTCCACTCTGCACCAGTATCTTCTATTTTATCAGTAATTACAAAACCACAAGAACCACAGAAAAGTTCTCCAGTGTTTTCATCAGATAATATATTTGGTTTACCACAACTTGGACATTTTCTTTTTGTAATTGTATCATTCATCATTTTTCTACACTTATTATTAGTTAACCAAGTTATTATGGATTTATCCTATTGTGTTATGCTATTCCCGTGTAGCTCAGCCTAATTTTGATTCTCATTTCATAGAATGAGAACAAAACACAAAAACATTAGGAAAAACTAATTAGATGTAACTAATTTTGTGTTAATTTAATACTACAAAATTAATATTGTAACTTATGAGAACCGAATCCTGTAGAGCATGTGGAATAGAGATGTCGCTAGAAACTCGATGTGAAATTTGCAAAGATTTCATTAGATTACACTGTCCAAAGTGTGGGAAAACAACTGACCCCCAAATTCATATCCATAAAAATTAGTGATAGGCACTATTTTTTATGAAATTTTTGAAAATATTTTATAACCCACGATCAAAACTAAATACGATAATCATGGCAGATTCAGATGGCCCAAACGTAGTTGGTATACAAGTTCTAAAGCAAAACGGCGTAGATGTTGATGAGCTAGTTAAACTTCTAATTTACAATGCATCAGTTGAGTTTACTGCATACTATTACTTTACCAATTTGAGGGCTCATTGCACTGGAATGGAAGGAGAAGGAATCAAAGGTGTCATCGAAGATGCACGATTAGAAGATCTTAGTCACTTTGAATCCTGTCTTGAAAGAATCTATCAGCTGGGAGGAACACTTCCTAATGATGCAACCGAATTTATCAAAATGTCAGGTTGTGAATTTTTACAATTACCTCCAGCTAAAACAGATCTAAAGGCGATATTAGAAAAATGCCTCAAAGCAGAACAAGGTGCACTTGTCAATTGGGATAAGATCTGTAAAATGACTATAGGGAAAGATCCCGCAACATATGATATTGCAAAGGATATTCTAGCTGAAGAAATTGAGCATGAATCTTGGTTCTTAGAGCTAATCTATGGCAGGCCATCAGGTCATATGAGACGAAGATATTCTGGTGAGCGACCTCATACTCAGAAACATTCTAGAGCACTAGATATGAGCTAAAACTTTTCTGATTATATCAGAAAATGATTTCTTTGATCATTTTTCCAAACATTAAATTTATTGTAAATTTTAAGAAGAACTAGATGAAAATAGTTCATGCAAGTCCTGGGTTTGGATCTAAATTAACAGAAGAGCAAGCAATTGATTTTCTATCTAATAGTAAATTGAATTTACTATTAGGTACTATTGATGATAAAGGAGAACCAAATGTTCATCCTGTTTGGTACTTGTATGATAACGGAAAATTATATGTTGAAACTAGCAAAACTGCAAAAAAAGCTGCAAATATCAAGATTAGGAACTCAATTTATTTTTGTATTGATGATGAAAAAATGCCTTACAAGGGTGTGCGTGGAAAAGGAATTGCTAAGATTTCTGATGACGTTAATGCAAACATTCCAATTGCAGAAAAAATTATGATAAAATACACTGGAAATTTAGAAAATGAAGTTGCAAAATTTTTAATGGACGGAGTAAAAAAAGGATTATCGGTAATACTTGAAATCACTCCAAAATATCTTGCCACGTGGGATCATAGTACCGGTTTTACTGAACCATAACTGTTTTTCATAAAAGATTAAATCAACTATATTGATTTGAATTATTTGTAGAAAATGTCAACAAGCAAAATAAACGAGTTACAAAATAAAATTATTCAAATAAAAAAAGAACTGTCAGAAATTAATAAAGAAGAAAAACCACTTCCAGAATTTATCGATACTACAAACATCTTAAGATCAAATGAATATCTCAAAAAATCAAATGAAGAAAAATCTAAACTACTAATTGCGTACGAAGAATACGCAAATGAATTAGAACATCTAGTTTCTTCAATATATAAAATTAAAGGCGATATAACTAATCTAAAATCCCGAATAAAATCTAGAAAAAAACCAAAAAAGAAAATTAATAAAAAAAGAATTCTAAAAAGAAAATCTAGAAAAAGAAAAACAAAGGCAAAACCTCGTAGGCGTAAATCCAGAAAATCTAGAAGGTAATCCTCAGACTATACTACATCTCCAACTAAAATTCTATGAGTTTTTTTTCCATTAGATATTATGAGTGCTCCATCATTATCAATTCTTATTGCTTTTCCATTAATTTTTCCTGAAGACGTAGAAACTATTACTTTTTTTCCGATAGTTGATGATTTTTTTGTCCAATCATTGATTATTTTTTTAAAATTACCTTTATCTAACACTATGCAAATCTTTTCAAGCTCTAATAGAAAAGCCTGCATAAACTTGATTGGATTTTTATTTTCATCTTTAGAAACTAATGATCTTACTCCGTAATAGTTTTTTGTTTTTTTAATAATTTTTTCAAGCTGTGCAGAATCAATTTTAAAATTTATTCCAACACCTAAAATTAGATTTTCAATATTATTAGACGCTAAAGATAAATCAACCAACATTCCTGCAACTTTTTTATGTTTTAGTGTTACATCATTTGGCCATTTTAATTCAGGTTTTTTATCAAGAATTTTTTCTATTGTGTTAGCTAAGGCCAGTGAGGATGCAAGTGGAAAAATTGTTGCGAGTGAGACATCAAATTTAGGATGTAAAATTATAGAAAACCATAATCCTCCTTTTGGAGAAATCCATTTTCTACTCATTCTACCTTTTCCATCAGATTGTGTTTTTGAAATGATTATTGTTCCATTTTCTTTTGAGTTCTGTGCAATTGATGACGCAAAATTTTGTGTAGAGTCAATACTATCAAAATAGTAAACTCGTTTACCGATAATCTTTGTCTTAAGCCCATCTGTTACCTCCCATGGCAATAGAAGGTCTGTTCCTTCAACCAATTTGTAACCTAGATTTTGTTTTGCCTCTACCTTGTATCCTAATGTTTTAATTCGTTTGATATGTTTCCAAACTGCAACTCTACTAATCTTTAATACATCACTTAGGTCTTGGCCAGAAAGATATTCTGCTTTATGTGATTTTAAAAAAGAAAGTACTTTGACTAAACCAATATTATCAAATGAGGTATAAATCAAAATCAAATATCATTTCAAATTCAGAGTAAAAAAAGTTCCTGATCAATATAGTTGGAAATATTCACTAGAACAACTTATACGCATTTTTTAATAATATATTCAGTATATTGACTTTATTGCATAGAAAAATATCATTTTTTGCTGTAATTTTGCTCTTTTTTATGATGATTAATCCTGCATATGCTCTACTCACTTCATTTTCTTTGGAAAAAGATGTCTATACAAATGATGAAAAAATTGTCTTTATTGGAACCGAATCGAAAGGAAATGAATGGGTAAATGTTGCTTTGTACAATCCTAATGGCAAATTTATCACTATGCTCGGTGATCCTGGATCCGATAATGATGGTTCATTTGAAACAATTCCAAAACTTGTAAAAGATCTATTCAACACTAAAGGAGTCTATACTGCCACTGGTTTTACTACACAAATTGCTAATGGAACAAATCTTTACCTAAACTATGATGGTACTCAAGTTTCGGTAACTCAAAACATTGTTTTAGAGTTAAAAAAAATTGGAGACAAGTCAATTAATGAAAAACAAACACTTTCCTTTACTGTAACTACAACTGATTCATCACTAGAAGATTTAGAGTTTAAGTTGGACC
>BFAR01000094.1 GCA_008974855.1 archaeon MnTg01 | reverse complement strand
ATACCGGAATTCCAATAACTGGTTTAGAGTTAATACCTAGAATTTCCCCCATTACTGTGTGAGAACCATTTATTACTGCATACTTGCAAGTTCTTAGTACGGTTTGTTTTTCAGTTTCAGTCAAATATCCAATATCAATCTGAATCCAATCAATTTTTTTATCTAATGCATCTATAATAGAATATTTTTTTCTATCTTTTCCGATAACTGTGTCAATTAATGAATCATTTCTAGCATGAGAAATGATTCTTTTTTCATTTATCATTTCTGTATCATTAAATGCTTGTTGATATTTTTCTCCAGTAATATTATTAGTAGATTTATTTCCAGTACGCATCCAATACCCAAATTCTTCATCAATGATTAATTTTTCCAAATTTGTTCTAGGTTTAGTTTCCGTATTTTTTTTTATTGCAAAATGACCTACATATGATACCTTTTCTTTTACTTTTTCTGGAAAATTAAGATTGTACTCACATATTGTATAGGGTGGAGGAGAGTCTGCTACGATAATTTTTGATGCTTTTGCGATTTGTTTTGCTACAAAAACTAAAGATGGATAAAAATAGAATCTTGATTTCCAGAGTTTAGGCAAGAATTGATTTGTTATAAATAAACTAGTAATTCCACGATTTTTTGCTAAAACGTTTGAACCCATATCTCCATCATTAATTACAAGATCAAATTTTTCCTTGTCGAAGAGTTTACGTTCTTCTTTAAGATAGTCTGAAATTTGTTTGAGTAAAGGAGGATTTTTTGAAATTGGCAAGAGTAAATTTAACAATGATAATGTTACACTAGGACCCATTTTCCCATCAATTGGGGTTGGCATCAATATTTCATGAATCAGATGATGTTTTGTTGGAAATTTCCCAAGTAATTTCTGATAAATTTCGGCTTTACTGGAATAATGTATTTCATATTCATTTTTCATATTTTTGTTAAGAGCGGTGTTTAATGTCATCATTCTTGTATAATGACCGCTTCCCCAAGGATAGATGAATTCTCCTATTTTTTTCACATACTAAAGGTAATTGACGGTGTTTAAATTTTCAATGTTCTGATTTCAAGGAATCAAGAATATCATGAACATTATTTGGACCTATAGTAACTGCAACAACTCGTTTTGTTTTTAGTGCTTTTTTTGCTAAATTCACTATATTTTTTTTATCTATTACAATTGAATCAAACTTCATTTTACCTAACTTTTCTATTCTTGTCAAGTATTTTTCTAAACCAATTTCCTTGGCAGAATTAAGTATATTTTCATCAAACCCAGATAGTGAGATATGTGGAATAATATTTTTCTGATATACCTTATTTGTAATTATATCAATAAATGTTTGAGGAAATATACTTGGGGAAATAGCTAAAGAAATTCTTTTTAATTTTTTTGAATTAGCTATTGACAACATTACTTCTGTTACTGTCTCTACTAAAGACAAATAATTTTGTGAGCTACTATCACTAACTTCAACGTGCATAAATTCAAGTTCTATTTTTGATTTAAGCATTCTAGGAATTAAACTATTCAAGATTTTTACGAATTTTAATAAATCTGATTCTTTTTTATAACATACAATAATTTCTACTTCAAATCCTTCTTTAATTGTTTCAAGACATGAAACTGCAGATAATTCATCATAAATGCAACAAATTATTTTTTCATTTTGAAAATTATTTGGAATTCCACCATTTCCTTTATCTGAGAATATGCATACGTAGCCATTTAATTTTGTGAGATATGTATACAGAAGTTTGTCGTGTTTATCTTCTGTTCCTGGCTTTGCTCCAAGTTTAGTAGTTTTTTCAATTAATGAAGATGTTGCAGCAAATTCTACATCTTTCGGTAAGTAACCTTTTGACTGTCCTTCTACTTTTACATAAAAAGTATCACCTTTTAGTAAAAGATTAGTTCCAATTTTTGTAATGGCGGAAACTAAAACATCATAATCATTTTTAACTTGTTTAGCAATAGCTATTTTTTTTATGCCAAAAAGTAAATTTATTGTTGATGAAGCAAAAACTGGATCATTTGCTTCTACTACAATAATATCATTGTCTTTTCTAATCTTCTGAAATTGCTGATTTTGAATCTTAAGGATTTTTTTAACATTTGATATTAGTGCATTTATCTTATTTTGAGCAAAAACAGACGGGAAAATTACTATCGAAGCGTTGTTAGTCATCTCGTTTAGTTATTTAGAGTAGTTTATAATTTTAGAATGGGTAAATAAGAGTTTTTTTTTAAATATGATACATGATGAAATCATCTACGGTCTTTCAAAACGGCCTGATAGCTACGAATATCTGAATCCCAAATTATATCAATTTTAGAATTACCATCATATTGTCGTTTAACAAGTAAGGCTTGCTCATCAAATTTTTTCTGAAATTCCTCCAATGATTGTACTTTATCATCTAAGATATCTTCCATAGAATCTTTGTATTTATTTCTGATAGCATAAATTAGTTCTGTTAATTCTTTGTCAGTCATCTTTGTAGAGTGTTTTTTAATAATTTCCATTTCTGTATCTCTTGCTTCTTTTTCTTCATTTGCGTACAGTTGGTTGTATTTTTTAATCATTTCATATTTTTGAGAATCAATTTCATCACTGAGTATTTGGAATTGTTCGTTAATTCGATAAATTGTAGTTCCAAGTTCTCTAATTTCTATTGCTTCTTGAATGTTTTGTCCTGTACCAAATAATTTATCATTTGGAAATACAGATACTTGTGTACTAGGAATTTCTCCCATCCCTCGTTGTACCCACATCTCTGCAGTAGATTTAGTTATGCATGCATAATCATTTGCATGAAATCGATGTACTACAACATATCCGTCTCTACATTCAGTACCTAAATTTGTTTTTCCAAGTGATTCATATGAAATCTTATCATTAGGATTTGCCGCAAGATATGAAGGATCAGCTCTGTAATCGGTATAGTATTGACTTAGTTTTCCACGAGTATCTGTAGTGTTAACAAATTGTCCTTGGATATTAAAAAGCAATTGTTGTGAATAATATGCTAGATTATGTTTTACATTGAATTGAGCATTTGCCTCAATTAATTCAATTCTTTTAGTTTCAGCTGCCTTGAGATATGCATTACGTGCATCTTTTAGACTTCCACCGTCAGCTATTACTTTTTTCAGAGCTGCTCTTCCTGCATTAACCTTCATTTCCTTGAATTCAAACTGGTCCCAAAAAACTCCTTGAACACTAGATGGTTTATCATCAACAAATCTTTCAAAAGCACTTCGTGAGGTATAATTTGCCCATAAATCCTCCCATGATATTAGATCTTGATTAAGACTCTCTAGTGCCACAGCTCGCCTTTCATCTAAGAATTTCTGCGCTTCAATTTTTTCATATTCTCGTTGCTCTAGATCTGCAATCCACTGTTTTGTTTGCTCTATTTTTTTTAGAATGTCTTGAGCTACAGGGTTATTAGATAAATCTCCTGAAAGTGTAGTTTGTTTACTTGTTTCTATTTGGGAAAATACATCATGACTTGCAAACGAAAGTAGTGCAATTGTAACAATAGTTATGATTCCATGAATTGGCAGGCTCATCTGCGATCGATCGAAGATTTATGACTAATAATAGATTCGTACAAATTCTACTTGCGTTATCCTATGCTAGATTACGAAGTTATTGGGTGATCACTACAGGATTATCTAAAATTTTTGAAAAAAAATTCAGAGTTTGGTCATTAGCTACTTTTCTCAAGTTCTATTACTCGTTGTTCTAGATCATTAATGTCTACACGATTATGCCGGGATATTGGTAGGAACAAAAAAGCCAAAAGAAAGATTTTAGAATGATTTCTGTTTATAATATCTCGTAATCATTATAAAACAAACCAAATCAACATCTCATATGAGTAAGTTTACGGCTGAACAAATAGCAGATATTAATAATAAACTCAAAACTCCTGAAGAGATTCTTAAATGGAGTTTAGATAACCTTCATCCAAAATTGGCTCTTGCTTCAAGTTTTGGTGCAGAGGATGTAGTTGTTATTGATATGTTGATGAAGCTAAATCCAAAAGCCAGAATTTTTACTCTTGATACTGGAAGACTAAATCAAGAGACATATGATGTTATGGATGAAATTCGGAAAAAATACAATACAGATATTGAAATTACATTCCCAGATGCTCACGAGGTAATACAGATGGTTCAGGTAAATGGGATGAATCTATTTTACGATAGTCCAGAAAATAGAAAGTTATGCTGTGGTATAAGAAAGGTTCATCCGCTAAACAAGATGTTAGAAACACTTGATGGATGGATTACTGGCCTACGTAGTGATCAAACTCAAAATAGAGGTAATACTACAAAAATTGAAATTGATGAGCAACATGATGGTATGATAAAATTAAATCCAATAATTGACTGGACTTGGGACCAAACTTGGGATTACATTAAAACAAATAATATTCCCTACAACAAATTACATGATAAAGGATTTCCAAGTATTGGCTGTGAACCATGCACGAGAGCAATAAAACCAGGTGAAGATTTACGAGCAGGCCGTTGGTGGTGGGAAAACGATTCAGAAAGAGAATGTGGTCTGCACATGGACCATAAAAAATAGATTAACTTGTCTCAAAGCACTGGAGTAGCTAAGCCTCATGGAGGCAAATTAGTAAATAGAAATTCAAAACAAGATTCTTCTGGATTATTTTCTATTTCAGTTAACCAAGATCTTGCAAATGACGTAGAAAACATTGCCGATGGAATATTCAGTCCTTTAGAGGGATTTTTAGGTCAACAAGACTTTGAAACTGTTACTAGCAGAGGTAGATTAGCTAATGATTTGGCATGGACGATTCCAATTATTCTTGATGTTGATGAATCTACTGCTAAACAAATGAAAGATGCTGGTGACGTTCTTTTACAAAATCCTAACTCAGAAGGTTTCGCCATTTTACATGTAGAAGAAACATATCATTTTGATAAAGAAAAAACCGTGAAGGGAGTTTATGGAACTACAGATCCAAAACATCCTGGGGCTGCAAGAACAATGGCAATGAAAGACATTCTAGTAGGGGGAAAAATTGAGTACATAAAAAAACCACAAGAAAGTGAGATAAGAAAATACAGAAAAACCCCAATAGAAACTAGAGAAGGATTTCAGAAAGCTGGGTGGAAAACTATTGTAGCATTTCAAACTAGAAATCCTCCCCACGTTGCTCATGAGATGCTTCAAAAAACCTCTCTTACAACTAGAGATGGCGTTTTTGTTAATCCTCTGATAGGCAAAAAAAAGTCAGGAGATTTTGTTGATGAAGTAATTATCAAATGTTATGAGAGTCTAATTGAGCATTATTACCCAAAAAATAGATGTCAAATGGCTACTTTACACACAGAAATGAGATTTGCAGGTCCCAAAGAAGCAATTCATCATGGAATAATGAGGCAGAATTATGGTTGTACACATATCATTATTGGAAGAGATCATGCTGGAGTAGGAAATTACTATGATCCATTTGCTGCCCAAAAAATATTTGATGATTATCCTGATCTAGAGATTACACCAGTTTTCTTTCCAGCATTTTTCTATTGCAAGAAATGTCTTAATTTTACTAATGATAGAGTTTGTCCTCATGATGTTGAATCAAGAGAACAACTTAGTGGAACAAAACTTCGAAGTATTATTCAAGAAGGTAAATCACCTTCAGAATTTATTCTAAGGCCAGAAGTTTCAAAAATTATTTTAGGGTATGACAAACCTTTTGTTGACTAGATTTTTATTCGTGACTAAGAGATCTTAGACGTGAAGCTCATTATCACTTTATTGTTAGTGTTTTCAATAGGATTAGTACCTGCATTTGCTCAATCTCAACAAAACCCATCATTAGTTTTAGAAACAATAGAAATCCCTGCTCACTTCTTTAACACAGTAGGTCGTGATACAATAATTGTTGATTTTGAAAAACCACATATCATTAGCTGGCAAGTTACAATTCGAAATGACTTGCTCTATGCAAATCCTGATGGTAATGCTGTAGTTAGATTTTATGATAAAAACACTCCTGAAAAATTTGTTGAAGTAGGGATGGGAAGTCCCCCAGACGATAAATTTTGGATTGCAGTACAAATTCCAGATGATCCAGGATATGTTGTTATACATAGCAAACTAGAACGAGGCTGGAAACAAGAATTAACTCAAATTTTAGCTTATACTGAACGCGCAGGAATGACAGTAAACAATGGTGAAAGAATTGTACTTTCAAATTTGGACATTGGAACTTTTCAGATGGGTTCCTATTCAGTTTTTGGTAAAGAAGGCTCAACTGATCCTCCTGCAGTAAGTTCTGGAAATCTTCAACTAGAAATAATGTCTGGAGATCCAGCAAAAAATACACTTCATCTTTATCCATTCTTCTTAGCAGGTGGAATTGGAGTAATTGTAGCAGTATTACTAGTTACTAAGAAGCGTACTTAGTTTTGTAATACTTGCATTGATTTTTTATCTTACACACACCACATAGGGGAGAAATAGGCTTGCAAATATTTTGACCATACATCACAAATGTATCATTA
>BFAR01000093.1 GCA_008974855.1 archaeon MnTg01 | reverse complement strand
AGCACTTGTCGGTTCCAATTAGATGTCAGCACTCCCACTATACTTATTTACTTTTTTCCAATTTTTGTACAATTTCATCAAAAGACTCCATGTTTACTTCTAAAAATGTTGAAATGAAATAAGTCACACCGTATTTTTCTCCAGCCTTGGTAATGATGTTATTTTTTTCAAGAACTTTAATGTGATGCCGTATTGCTTTATAATCTAAGCTTAATTCATTTGCAAGTTGATTTGCATTGTGTGGTTTTTCTTTTAAGATAGATATAATTTTTAATCTATTCAAACCCCCTCTTGAACCAGCAAATAAAAACCACAAAAGTCGTTTTGAATTGGGATCATTTGCCATAAGACTAATGTTTTTGTGAGACAAGTATACTAAAAGGTATTTCAAAAAGCACACATACTAAAATGATAAATTACATTTGATCTTAGATACTTTATGATGTTAAATTACGACTATCCAATGTATAGGCCTCCATCTGAAGCCAAATCGCTAATCTTCCAAGTTACTCTTGGATGCTCATTTAACGAATGTTCTTTTTGTGATATGTATAGATCAAAAGAATATTCTGAGAGACCATGGGATGAAGTCAAGAAGGAAATTGATATGATGGTTATACAAGTGCCTGATACAACAAGAATTTTTCTTGCAGATGGAGATGCACTAAATCTTGAGACAAATTACATGATTAAGATAGTAAAGTATCTTTATGAAAAATTTCCAAATTTAGAGCGAGTATCATGCTATGCTATGCCAATGAACTTACTGAAAAAAACTCCTGAAGAATTAAAAAAAATGTATGAAGCAGGTCTTAAAATGCTCTATATTGGAATAGAAACTGGTTCTGACATTGTATTAAAAAAAGTGACTAAAGGTGCTACATCTCAAACAATAATCAAAGCTTGTCGAAAAGCAGTCGATGCTGGATATATCATTTCATGCATGGTGATTCTTGGATTAGGTGGCAAAACTCACACTAAAGAACACATTAGAGGAACAGCCGAGGTATTAAGCGCAGTATCCCCACAATACTCTGCTGCTTTAACATTAATCATGGAACCTGGAGTAAAAGACGAGTTTATGACAAAGTTTGGAGAACCATTTATTCCTATTTCAGATTCAGAAGCACTAAGCGAACTAGAAGATTTAGTTTCAAAAATAGAAACTAAAGATGAGATTATTTTTAGAGCAAATCACGGTTCTAATGCATATACTATCAAAGGAACCTTCCCACAAGACAAACAATCTATGCTAGAAAAAATTTCATGGATGAAGGAACATCCTGAAGCAGCAAGACCAGAAGGTCTTCGAGGATTTTAGAAAATTATTTTATAATTTTTCTAGAAGTGGTTTTATATTTTCTAGTAATTCAGGTAATTCTGTGTGACTTTCGTTATTTTGCAGAACATCAGGCCCAATTCTTCTAACCTTTTGAGTCCCAATAAGAGTATCAATACCTCTTTGGATATCTTTTTCAGATAATACAAGAGTTAGTTTTGAAATTAATTCTTCTTCATTTTCATATTTTTTAATAGCATATTGAATTAATGTCATTTTTTCATTTAAAGAAAGTTCAGTCATATTCACTCAATTTTAGATGTATATTTTCACGACTGTTTACTTGTAAAGTTTTGTAAGTTTTACGACAATATTTGTCACAATCATAAATAAAACAAAGGCAATAATTTGTGCTGTGACAGATGCCTGATAAGCTTCAATTCCTATATTTAGAAAATGGAATTGGAAAAACCATCTACTAGTCAGATATGCCACCTCGCCTATACCTACTGAAGATAAAATTTTTTTTAAATCAGATTTTAAATAAGGCCAATCAGTTTTTTCAGAATTTGGTTTGTATTTTTTTCTATTATCAAACAAAAAGAGTGCAATAAACACAGAAAAATAAGTTACAAAGTCAGCAACAAGTGTAATACTAGTATTTAGATAAGGTTCAAGATATGATAATTGTTGTGCAATGTGAGCTGATATGATAAAATCTATACCAGCGGCTATGAGCAGATTTTTGTTTAATTTTAGATATTCTTTGTATTTAGAATTCAATGTGATTTGTAATAGTTATGATAATTTAATGTATAGGAGGTATGGGTCCAAGGGTTTCCGCATCTATAGTTATCCGATTTTAAGGCTAAATGTAGATCAAGCCCGTTATTGAGTATACCATACTAACTTTCCATTTGTAAAGTTCAACCATTAAGTATCTGATTTAGTTAATAAAAATAAGTGTCCATTCAAATACCCGCAAAAAAATCTATGGTCTTAGTTTCATTTATTTTATTTTCGCTAATTTTTGTTGGGATTATCTTTTCAGTAACTAGTGAATTAGCTGTTGAGGGCAAAGAGCATACCTCCTTTCTTACATGGACAATTATTGCATATGTAGCAGGTCTTTCAATGATTGTTTTGCCATGTACATTGCCACTTGTTTTCATTATCGTTCCCATGAGTATGGGACATGGATACAAAAAGGGCCTTTCAATGGCTTTGTTATTTGGAGCAGGGCTAACGATAACAATTACTTTGTATGGATTTGGTGTTGCATTCTTAGGACAATCAGCATCGTTGGATCAAATTTCAACTGTAATGTTTCTAATTGCAGGTATTGCAGCATTTCTTTTTGGATTGTCACAGCTAAAGCTTATCAAACTAAAAATGCCAGCATACTCTGCAACTCCAAAATTTATCCAAAATCGGGGGGAATATTCAAAATCATTTTTTATGGGTATGCTACTTGGAAATGCTGGAGTTGGATGCCCAAATCCATTATTCTATTGGCTTCTCATATACATTGCAGGAACTGGAAGTATTGAGATTGGTGCATCATTAGGTGTAATACATGGAGTGGGTCGTGCAATACCTCTCATTTTCATGTCGGTTTTAGCTATTATAGGAATTAATGCAACCAAAGGTTTGACAGCTAAAAGAATTTCAATTGAAAAAGCAACTGGTTTTATGTTAATTGTTATTGGAGCATTTTTAATTATTAATGGACTTCCAGAAGGACATGAATGGTATGAAGAAACCTTTGTACACAAAGGGTGGAATGCTTTAGTTGAAGTAAGCCCAATATTATCAGAGTTTATGATGGATGAGCATGAACACGAATTCGGTGAAGAAATATCAAAAGATTACATTCCAATACTGTTGTTAACTTTAATTATTGTTCCAATTATTTGGTACAAGATAAGTAAAAGAAAGGTGATACCATGAAAGATCCAGTTTGTGGAATGGAAATAGGAGAAAAAGGAG
>BFAR01000092.1 GCA_008974855.1 archaeon MnTg01 | reverse complement strand
GATTTTAAATAACATACAAAAAATCAGAACTGATGCAGATAGAAGATTATATCAAAGCTGGAAAAATTGTAGCCGAAGTTAGAGAAAATGTAAGGAAAAAAAATTGGGTAGGTGTGACACTTGAGGAGATATGTGAAGAAGTAGAAGGAGAAATTTTAAAACGTGGTGCGAAACGTGCATTTCCAGTTAATACCAGTGTAAATGAAGTAGCAGCGCATTATACTGCAGAACCAAATGATGAAAAAATTGTAAGCGATACTGATTTAGTAAAAATTGATCTTGGTGCTCAAGTTAATGGATACATCGCAGATACCGCTGTAACCGTTTGTTATGATTCACAGTACGATAATCTTGTTCAAGCAGCAGAAGACGCGTTAAAAAATGCAGTGTCAATGATAAAAATTGGTGTAAAATCCAGTGATGTTGGAAGAACAATAGAAAAAACTGTAAAACAACTTGGTTTCAAACCGATCATGAATCTTAGTGGACATTCACTTGCACAGTACACAATTCATGCTGGAAAATCAATTCCAAATATTTGGTCGATTGGGTCTTTTTCATTCAAAGGAGATCAAGCATATGCCTGTGAACCATTCGTCACTACAGATGAAGGTTCAGGAGTGGTACAAGAAGGCAAAATCAAGAATATTTTTGCTCTTGGCTCGAGAAAGCGTACTAAAAACGAAGAGGCTGATAGACTCCAAGAATACATTTGGACAAATTTCAACATGTTGCCCTTTGCTTTGAGATGGTTACTCAAAGATTGGGAAGAGAAACAAGCTCGGGAATTATTAGAAATTCTAATGAAAAAGAAAGTTGTGCACGCATATCCAATTCTAATTGAAAGAAATGGTCAAAGAGTTGCACAAGCAGAGCATACATTCATTCCAACTGAAAATGGAGCAACAGTAACAACTATTTTGGGATAACTTCGCCAAAAATTTTAGAGATACTTAATTTTCCTTTACAAGAATCACATTGAGAAGAAATTTCTTTGAAAACAAAATCCCCATCTTTGAATTTCCTTTTTGATTCCTTATTACATGATTCACATTGTTCTACTGTAAACGCAGTTCTAATTTCTTCTTTTTTTAAAAACATTATTGTGATACTCCCATTGTATTTCCTATCCCTATTACAAGGACAGTTTTTCCAGGATTAGTATTTTCAGTAATCATCTCATATATCTGAGAGCTAACTTCTTTTTCTTTGTCAGCTATTTCTTTTGTCATTAAATTAATTGCCTCTTTTACAGATTGTTTAATTACAATTGCAAAAACTGGGATTTCGTTTTTTGTAGCTATCTCTTCAATTTGAAATCTATCCGTACCAATTCCACCTATTGCAGCTCCAAATCCTTGAGATATTGTTGCCGAATCTTCTCCTTCTAGTTTTAATGATGCATCGATCATGATTATGGTGTCAATTTTCTTTTGAGATATTATTGATTCAAGTGCGTCTCCGGGCCTACCAACTGTTGCAGATGGACCATCTGCTTTCATTAAAAAGAGTTTTCTACCTTCATATTCAGTTTCACTCCAAACTGTTTCATAAGAAGCGGTTTGCTTTTTAGTTTTAAGCATCATTTTTCCAACAATCATAGGTCCTATTCCATCACCTATTGGTTGTCCTTTTTTTATTGTTGGGACAGCTTTGTGTAAAGCAGTTGCCTCTTCCATGATAAATGGCATCATCATTTGAAGTGGTAAAATTAGAGGATAATTATTTTGTTTTTTTGCGGTAAGATACAGATGATTGACGACTTTATAGAATAATTGAAGCAAAGAAACTATTTCCAAAATGGTTTGAACTTTGGTCCTTTCTGAATCTGAAATATTTGAAAATAATGATTTTACTTGTTCTCGAGTAATATCTTCTCTAGTGCGAACAACGTGTCTGACTTTTGGAATAATTCCTCCAGGGTCCATATCAACAGGCATTATTGTAAAATAATCAATGAATCTATCAAGTTTTAACGTAGGATCCTTTGTTGTACTTAGATTATTTGTAACATAACTGATTAACTCTTTTCTGGAATCCTCTTTGAATTGTTTGAGTTTGCCAATATTTTTTTTGATTTCTCCAGAGGTTATCTGAAGCTGTATACGTTGTCCATAAAAAACGAATATTACAATTGGGATAAGCCATATCAACCACAAAATAGGATTAGTGTCATCTCCAAACCCAAAAAATTCTTCGAGGTTAAAATTGGTTAAATTCAATATTGACAGCGATCGGCTTTCTAAATTAAATCATTCGTTAAGAAAATCCTATACTTGACCATTTTATTTCAAAAATGTTGAAAGGATAGTAAACATTTAGTGATTGCTTTTATTATAGTAGATATACAAAAATTCTGTAATATGGCTCAAACAAAGCCCATAGTCAGCATTGAGAATGTCGTAGCATCTGCATCAGTAGATCAAAAAATGGATCTTAATGAAATTGTTAGAAATTTTCCAGATGTAGAATATCATCCAGACCAGTTTCCAGGATTAGTTTTTAGACTAAAGGTACCAAAGACTGCTACACTAATTTTTACTTCAGGTAAGATGGTATGTACTGGAGCAAAATCAGAAGAAATGTCAAGAAAAGCTGTAAAAACTGTCGTGAAAAATTTACGAAAGGGTGGAATAAAAGTCAAAAAAGAAGCAACTGTTACTATTCAAAATATTGTAGCTTCAATTAATCTGGGTGGAAAAATTCACTTAGAACAAGCCGCTAGAACTTTACCAAGAAGT
>BFAR01000091.1 GCA_008974855.1 archaeon MnTg01 | reverse complement strand
CTAGACCATGGCCAAAAGAGCCTACAAAACATTTCATGCCTTCTGAAATTGCGTTTTATTTGAAAAAAAACGGATTTGATACAACGAAATTAAAGGTTCATGTTTTTGAAAATTTGACAACAGAAAAAGAAACTAGTTTTGTTGGAATGGTAAATGATTTAGAAGGAAAAGAGTTTTCAGATTTGTCAGTAATGGTTATTGATCAATCTAAATTAGATTCGTATATTAATTTCAATTACGAGGATTAGAATCTATCCTTGCTCCAAGAATATCAGACTCTACATCAGGAAAAACAACGACGTCCATTGTCATGTATGGATAGTCTACATCAAATAAAGCAATAAATCCAATTTCATCAAGTGTAACACTCCAGCTTTTTCCTGGCAATATATCACCACTAACTATTCTTCCATCTTGAGTATATGGACTCCCTCCACGTGAGTTGGTATCTCGTTTTCCACTTGAGATACTATGAGATGCAGTGTCATCATTAACAAAAGTAAGGGTTGTTCCTGGGATGGTTGATATTCTGTTTGGAGTATAGATTTCGGTTTGTGTAATGTAACCTTGTGAAGTATAATCAAAATTAAATGGTTCAGCTGCACCTTCAGCAATGTGAATTATTATTTCTCCATCTTTAGCTTTTTCTGAACTAGTTGGTGTGATAGGTGAGCTTGGAATGGTACCACCTAATGTTGAAATTTTTGTAGTGTAAATTATTTTGTTTGATTCACTTCCTTGAATTATTTTTCCACTAAAGCTATAGATTGAACCTTCATCAGTGTTTTGAACAAGTCTTCCAAAAAGACTAATGGTAGCTTCGCTTCCTATTGAGTTTTCAGCAGTTCCAACCAATCTAATAAAACGCCCTTCTCTCAAAATACTTCCTGTAATGTCAGTAACAGTAAGATCAATTTCATCTAGCGTTACAAATCCATCTTCAATTACAATTCTAGTAGTACTACCTATCTGAACTCCAGTCGACATTAGTAAATCAATTTGAGATGTTTTGATTGATTTTTCTGTAACAGCAAATCCAGATCCTTCAATTAAAAAAGCTTGATTTGAAACTAATTGTGCATTTGATTCATTATATGAGATGCCTATCAAAAATAATCCTAATACTAAAAATGGAATAAAATATACTGCCTTCATAGTTTGTTCATGGCTTGATTTGGTTTATAATTTACTACTAAATTATTTTAGATGTATCATATAGTATATCTAAACTCAGAAACAAATTCAGTCGAAAAAATTGGTTCTTCAATAAGCTCAATCAAATATGCTTCTAAAAAGCCACCTGCAAGTAAAATACCTAAAACTATTCCAACTTCAATTGCTGTAATTTTATAATCAGTTTTAATCGATATTTTCTTAATAATTTTGTATATCAATAGATAGCTTCGTGAAAGTCCTATCGAATATGCTACAAGTTCCATTAGCCCAAAAGGAGAAGCAAGAAGTATTGTAAGGGGATGAATGCTAGCAATCGCTGGAGACAACAATGCTATAGCTGCAAAAGCTTGTCCGGTTTGAAAGGCTGAAAACAAACCCCACCCAACTCCAACACCTGGAACGAACATTATTAGTGCAATGAGTGAATTATGAAGGAAAATTCCTGGTCCGTCTATATCTTCAATTAGTTCCTCAAACTCTTCCATAAAAAGTTCAGCGTCTTCTTGGGAAATTTCAGTTAAAGATCCAATATAGTATGATGCCGTAAATAGTCCAACAAAAATAAAAAATACAATAATTCTTTGGTTTTTCACAGGTTTTTTCTTTAGTAAGGGTATTTGAGGGTTTGTAGCGAGCAGATTTAATTAAAACTCTTAATATTTTTTAATAATGGAAAAAGAAGTTGTTTTTGCAGTAAATTATGCATTAAACAAGGGATTTCAGATTCATCCTGATGCCTTGAAAATTTTAGAACAAGTTGATATTAAAGAATTAGAACATGTCATTAAACAAATAGTTCGAGAAAAATCAAAACAAAAATTATTTTTAATAAATCAAAATGATTTAGAGGTATTTTTTGGATTAAAAGATGATGAGGTATTAGAAAATGAGTATAGGGTTCTAAGCGATCCTACTCCAAAAATCACCTCTGCTGAAGGAATAGATGGATATAATTCACTTTTTACCAGTAGGTTTTCCAAATTAAAAAAAATTATTTCAAATCGTCCTGAGGCAAAGATGTTAAAATCTATTTCTTCTGCAGTCTCTACAAAATCAAATGATGACATGTATGTTTGTGGTCTACTTTCAGAGCGGAGTGTGGAAAGAAATATCACCAAACTAACAATAGATGATCAAACTGGCTCTATTGAAACTATAGTGTTTGATAAAGATCTGCAAAAAATTGCTGCCTCATTACTTACTGACCAATTTGTAATGGAAAAAATTAGTTTTGGTAAAAAAGGAGGATTTATTGTAAAAGACATTATTATTCCTGATATTTCAGAACATATTCCAAACCGCTCAAAAACAGAAACATATGCTGTTTTTCTATCTGACCTCCATATTGGAAGTATGTATTTTATGGAAAAAGAATTGAATGATTTTATTTCATGGTTATCAAGTCCAGATCCGATAGCAAGAAAAATTCGTTTTGTTTTGATTTGTGGTGATGTAGTTGATGGAGTTGGGATTTATCCTAATCAGGATAAAGAATTAGATTTAGTTGATATTCATGAACAGCTTGAAAAAACAAAAGTTTTGTTATGTAAGATTCCTGAACATATCAAGGTCATTATAACACCGGGAAATCATGATCCTGGTAGACGAGCATTACCACAACCTGCAATACCAGAAATTTACAATCCAGCGTTGTGGAATCAAAAAAATATTTCTTTGTTAGGAAATCCTGCTATTGTTTCGCTTAATGGAGTTAAGGTTTTGATGTTTCATGGTCAAAGTATAGATGATATAGTAAGAACCACGCCAGGATTAAGTTATGATAAACCGGCTCGAGCAATGCGACATTTACTTCAAGCTAGACATCTAAGTCCGATTTATGGTTCTCAAACACCTCTAGCTCCAGAAACCGATGATATGATGGTAATTGATGAAGTTCCTGACATCTTTCATGCAGGACATGTTCATGTAGTAGATTTGGATTTGTATCGAGGAGTTTTGATTTTGAATTCAGGTGCTTGGCAACATCAGACACCATTTCAAGCAGGTGTAGGGATGATTCCAACTCCCGGATTAGCAGTTATTGTAAATTTGAAAACCTTCAAAGTCTATACTAAGGATTTTACAACTAGAGATTAGGAATTAATTTTACAGAATATCTTCAAAGGTTAAATCATCTTTGAAGGTTTCTTTTACCGTTTCTCGAGTTATGGTAAGTTTGTATTTTTTGGTGTTTCCATGGATTCCTTGATGGATAATTCTTCCACTGATTATGCCTGATAATTCAATTTCACTAAGCATTTGAGTAACTCGTCTTTGAGTAAGTTCTGGCTGTCTAACTGTCTTACAGAGACCTTTGTAAGCTGTGTAAATCGCCCCAGTTGTTAATTCTGATGTTTTCATAAACGCTACAATTAGTAATTTTTCATGTAATGGGAAAGATTGAAGAGCAGTTACCTCTTTGTTTTCTTCTATTTTATTTCGAGCTAATCTAATGTGATTTTCGTTGATTGATGTTTTTTGTTCTCGTTCAGCAATTTCTCCAGCTACCCTAAGAAGATCTATTGCTCTTCTGGCATCGCCGTGTTCCCTACCAGCAAGGGCAGAACATAGATTCAAAGCAGAATCTTCTACAGCCCCTTTAACAAACGCCTGTTCAATTCTACCTTCAAGAATTTTTTTGATTTGTTCGACTGAATAAGTTGCAAAAACTACTTCCTCCTCACCTAATGTGCTTAGAACACGTGGATCCAACCTTTCTTTGAAAGTAAGATCATTAGAAATTCCTACAAAGGTTAAGGACCCTTCTTTTAGGCGTTCATTTGCTCTGGTTAATTGGTAGAGAATGTCCTTGCCTGTTTTTTTGACTAGGTCTACAAGGTAATCAATTTCATCAATGATGAAAATTGTATTTAGGTGATTTTCATCAATTGTTTTTAATAATCGTTTGAAAACTTCACTTATTGCAAGTCCTGTTGAAGGTAGCGCTTTTTCATCTAGTTCTAACTGTCTACCAAAACTTACCAATAATTGATAGAGGGTCGTTTCTTCTTTTGAATTCACATAAACTAATTTTATTGGGAATTTGGATTTTTCTACTCTTGCCTGAATTTTTAAAAGGATTTTTTTAACAACTAGGGTTTTGCCGGTTCCTGGTTTTCCATATATTAGAAGATTTGATGGACGGGATTGTTTCAAAATTGGCATTAATGATTGAGTAACTAAAGCTTGTTCAGAATCACGATGAAAAATCATTTCTGGTATGTATGTAAAATGTAAAATTTCTCTATTTTTAATTAGGGTAATTCCTCTTTCTGCAGCGTCCAGCATTCTTTCAACTGGGTCCAAAGTTGTTGTACTCATGTTCGAGATCAATTCGGATCCAAGCTCAACACTTCAACAGATCCTATTAAAAATTTTTACATATGGGATCGTTCTCATTGACTAGCTATGATCGCATTTAATCGATACTCACACACCTTAATTTCTATTCAACTCTTAATCTCATTCTAATAATAATGAAATAATCAATTAGTTCTTTTATTCTATATTTTGTTTTTCCTAAAAAAAATATGAATAAAAAAAGAGTGGAAACATAGGTGTGTGGGTTTTCCAGTTAACATAAAGTTAACTTTATGTGAAGAAAAACCATAAAAACCAAAAACCAACCCTATAATTTCTAGTCCAGACGTGAAGACATCTGTTAACATAGTTAATATTCAATTTTAGCCCCTTTATTTCGACTCCAGG
>BFAR01000090.1 GCA_008974855.1 archaeon MnTg01 | reverse complement strand
CTTCTTGGACTTCTAGTAAATATTTGAAAAGCAGAACATTCTCTCTCTACAGCATTATCAATTGCATGATGAATTGCTCCAGAAATTGAAACATGGCAACCAATTTGCATAGAAAACAACTCAAAATTGGATAATTTAAATCAGTAGTGATTTTTTTAAAAAAAAACTTGGATTAATGAATTAAATTTTTAAGGAAAGATTTAGAATAGAAGATATGACGGATTTAGGTCAAGATGAAATGTCAAAGTATCCTTTTTTGGCTGATGCAGGTCAATATCTTAAAGACCAAGGTTTTACTTTAGATCAATTCGGTTCAGATCCTGACTTGCAATTATTTTTAGATAAAGCAATTCATAGAATCAAATCAGCTGCAAATGGCATCCTCTATAAATCCGACATAAAGGATAATGAAACTAGCAGTGATGCAACTTTACCTATAGAAGTTTTTTCGTTTCTACTAGCTGTAATTCTCCTAAAATTAAATGGAAATAATACATTAATCAGAAAATTTTCTCTTGCAGAGGCAAGACGAGCTGAAGATTATCTTAAAAAAGATCTAAAAGAAATGTCAGATAAAGTTGAATTAGCTAAAAAAATAATATATTCTCTTTCTTCTATTACGGTGGAAAATGCAGACAAGAAAAATGAATTTTTCATTCCAGTATATGATTATCTCAAGCATTCTGTTCATTTTCATGAGAAAGAATGGAAATTAATTAATCGCCACGTTGAAGATGGGAAAGTTTTTCTAAATTCAGAAAAAGTGGCACGACTTGTACGCTCAGAACTAAGCAACTTCATAAGTAAAAAAATTCTATCAGCTAATTCCCCATCGATGGTAACTGGATTTAAAAAATCATTAGAGGAACTGGCTTCTCTGGCGAAGAAATATTATGTGCCCACTATGATATCAACAGAATATCCACCATGTATCAAACATGCAATTGATGTAATGGAGAAAGGTGAGAATTTGCCTCATTCTGGAAGATTTTTACTTGGAACCTACCTCTTGGGAATTGGGAAATCAATTGAACAAATTGCCCCGTTGTTTAAGAATGCACCAGATTATAATGAAAAAATAACTATGTATCAATTAAATCACCTCAAAGGTAGCTCTGGAAGTGGCACTGAATACAAATGTCCTTCTTGTGAAAGGGTAAAAAGTAAAGATCTTTGTTTTGCTACATCCGATTGTGATGGTATAATAAATCCAATACAATTTAAGAAAAAAAAGATTCTAAATGCTTGAAGAAAATTTACCATTAGTAGAGACTGCTTTCAAGAAATATTATTTTGAGAATTTTAATTTACTTCCAGTACCTACACGATCATCAGAAAGGGAATTTGGTTATCAAAAATTTAATGGAGGTATGAATAGGCATATTGGAATTAAATCAAATGAAGAATTGCGTTTAATGTTAATTACAAACAATCCATCTGATGTATATTGTTCTAATGGCTACTATTCTTTTCCAAACCTTCCAATGTCAGAAAAAGATTGGAAAGAAGCTGATTTGATCTTTGATATTGATGCAAAGGATCTTAATCTTGATTGTAGAAAAGAACATACTTGCATTAAATGTCTTGCATGTAGTGAAATATCTTCATTACAATTAACTTGTCCAAGTTGTAAATCAACTAAAATAGAAATAAAATCTGTAACATGTATAAATTGTATCAACGGAGCAAAACAAGAAGTATTCAAACTTAAAAAAATACTTGAAGAAGATCTTGCTATAAAGAAAGAAAAAATTCAAGTTTACTTTTCAGGAAATGAAGGCTTTCATATTCACGTAACTGATTCTGTATATCAAAAGTTAGGTTCAAGAGAAAGAAATGATTTGGTTGATTACATAATGTTTCGTGGTATAATGCCTGAAACTTTTGGCATGAAAAAATACAAACCAGAAAGATCTTCTTTTGTAAATATTGATGATAAAGGATGGAGAGGAAGAGCTTCTAAACATATTTTTGGTTCAAAGTCTAAACGCTCAAAAGCCATTACTGAAATAATTTCTGATCCAAATGGATACACCATTTTTCAACACAAATTAGAAAATTTGAGGGATGTCATTGGAGTTAAAATCGATCCAAATGTTACAATTGACATACACAGAATTTTTAGACTACCTGGGTCTCTAAATAGTAAGAGTGGAATGTCTAAAATACTATGTGAAAATCTTGAAACAATAAACCCTTTTTCAGATGCATGTTTTATTGATGATGAAAAAACAGACATTGTGGCTGATTGCCCTATTGAATTTACACTAAAGAATAAAAAATTTGGGCCATATCAAAACGAAAAAGTCACTATTCCAAAATATGCCGCAATTTATTTGATTTGCAAAGGTCTTGTAAATGCCACTTAGCTGAAAAATTTTCGCTCAATTCAACAGGTAAGACATTAATTTACGACTCTTACAACGAACCTCACTTTGTATAGTAAACCAAAAGAAGAGGGATCAACTGCACCTGATGTTGGAAAATATGTCAGAATAGGAATTGTAGTAGCAATTGGGGTGATAATGTTAGCAATAGTGGGAAATAATGGCATCATTATTTCCATGAATTTTTCTGAATTCGGTGAACAATTCACTAAACCATTATTTTATGGGATTATTTCAGCTGTTATTCTTTCTTCTATAGCCTTAATTCGAGTTAACATTGTTAAAAGATCTTCAATTTTTTGGTATAGTCTTAAGACAGCAATTACTTTTCTTAATCGTGGATCAAATGATCCAGTTACACAAAATGTTACGAATTACAAAGATTTCAAACTAAGTGTACCAAGTTTTGTAATATGGCAAATCACCAAGATTTTTCTTTTTGGAGCCTTCTTTGCAAATATTATGTTTGGATTTGCAGCAATGTATGTTATTGATGGAAATTATATTGGAATTGATACACTACCAACTTTATTTCAATTACCATTTGTAACTCCACCAACTGACATAACTTACGCATATGATAATGTAGTGCCCATGATACCTACTCTCATTATCTTAGTTCCTCCGGTTCTAGGAGCTATCGGTTTACGACTTCTCATGTATGTAGGATTACATTCCATTATTGGAGTAGTAACATCTTATATTCAAGATTCTTCAGAGGGTAAACCAAGATTCCTCCGTTATGTATCAATCTTAGAAGGAATTCTTGGAATTGGAATTTTGTGGGTTGCCTTTAACATGTTCTTTACTGATCAGATAGATTACAATACACGGTATGCAATTGGAGGAACCCTTGCAGTTGGATTTGCCTTAATTGGTTTTTCGTTCCTTGATAAGATTAGGGCTAAAGTGCTTACACAACCAATCAAACGGGATGTATACATTAGAATACTAACAATAATTGCTATAGCAATAATTGTAGGTTCAGTTATGGCTGTAAATAACAGTATAGCAGATGCTAAAAAACTTGAATTTCTTGGTCCATATACCGCACAACAAGTAGGTGTAAACCGATACTT
>BFAR01000089.1 GCA_008974855.1 archaeon MnTg01 | reverse complement strand
ATATAGATGGTACCATTACTGAAAATGGAATTGGACGAATAAATCTTGACGCATTAAGCACATTGCGACACCTTACAAAAATTGGTCATAATGTAATTTTTGTTTCAGGGCGCTCCTCTGTAGAGGGATATTTACTCTCAATATTTGGCGGAACAACACATATTGCTGTAGGTGAAAATGGAGGGTGTATAACTACTGGTCCTAATGAGCATAAATTATTGGGAAGTAAACAAGAATGTTTACAAGCTTTTGACTTTTTAAAATCAAGGATTAACAATGTTAAAGAAAAACAGGTTTTTCCTAGAATGACTGAAGTAGTTCTTGAAAGAACATTTGATATCGAATCTGCAAAAAATCTTGTAATTGAGAACAATTTGCCTGTAAATCTTTCTGATAGTCAGTATGCTTTTCATATTAATTCAGAGGGAATTGATAAGGCTCATGGTTTTAAAGAAGTAATGAAAATGTTATCAATTTCTCATGATAATGTAATCGCCATCGGGGATAGTGAGACTGATATTCCATTGTTTAAGATCGCGAACATTAGTGTGGCCCTTGGGAATTCTTCAGATTTTGTAAAATCACAAGCAAGCTTTAGTGTTTCAGCCAAATCTGGTGATGGATTAATTGAAGCGCTTGATAAATTAGCCCCAAAACTATTTGAGGTATAGGGCATGACGTTTAAAATATTACTTGATGAAATACATTCTAACATTCAAAAAATTATTGAGCAGCTAAAACTTCCTGAAACTTTATTTGTAGTTGAACCCGCAAAATCTAATTTTGGCGATGTAATGTGTAATGTGTCTTTTTTACTTTCAAAGCACCTTAAGAAAAAACCTTATGATGTGGCACAAATAATTTCAGACAAATATCAACCATTTCTGGGAAATCTTGTTGAAAAAGTTGAAGCGCATCCATCTGGATACATTAATTTTTTTGCGAATTATTCTCATCTTAATGGAATCATTCTAAAATCTTCTATGAGTGATAATTATGGGTTTTTGGATTTAGGTCATAAATCAAAGATTGTAGTAGAGCATACTAGCGTTAATCCAAATAAGGCACTGCATATAGGACATATCAGAAATATCATTATTGGAGATACAGTTGCTCGTATTCTTCGAAAAACTAACTTTGATGTTAGAGTTTTAAATTATGTTGATGATTCTGGCCTTCAAGTTGCAGATATTATTTTAGGTGTTACAAAATTGGGGCTTTCAAAAAAGCCTCCAAAAGGAAAAAAGTTTGATCAGTATTATGGTGATGAAGTTTATGTAAAAACCACCGAAGAATATTCTTCAAATCAAGATTTGGAGAAAACTCGCCAAAAAATATTACAAGATTTAGAAGATACAGATTCAGAAATTGCTAAATTGGGAAACGAAATAACTAGAGATGTTCTTAAAGCGCAGCTTGACACATGTTGGAGATTATCTGTATTTTATGATTGTCTAAATTTTGAATCACAAATAATTCGTTCTGGATTATGGACACAAGTATTTGAAAAAATGAAAGAAATGAAATTAGTTGAACTCCAACAAGAGGGAAAAAATGCAAAATGTTGGATAATTAAAGGAGAAAATAATGAAGAAGACAAAGTTCTAGTTCGAAGTAATGGTACTGCAACATACATTGCAAAAGATATCCCATATGCCGCATGGAAACTAGGACTGTTACCAGATCCTTTCAATTATGCTCAATATAGCATCCAAGATAATGGAAAAATTCTTTGGGAAACAACTTTAGATGAAAGCCAAGAATCAAAACAAGATTTTACTGGTGATAAAGTAATCACGGTAATTGATTCAAGACAATCAAGATTACAAAAAATCATTACAAAATTAATGTCTCAATTTAAATCAGACAAAAAATCATATGTTCATCTTAGTTATGAGTCAGTTACTCTCAGCTCAGCAGCTGCAAAACAGTTGGGAATTGATTCTGTAGGAAAACAAACTCAAATGTCTGGAAGAAAAGGATTCTATGTTAACGCTGATTCAGTCATTAATATGTTAACAACAAAAGCATTCACAGAAACTCATAACAGAAATTTGGAAATGAATGACGAATCTGTTAATCAGATCGTGCGTCAAATAGTTGTTGGAACACTGCGTTATGAGATGATCAAACAAGATTTAGACAAAATCATTACTTTTGATTTTGTTAAATCATTGAGTTTAGAAGGTGATACTGCGCCTTATATCCAATATACTCATGCAAGATCTGCTGGAATTTTAGGAAAAGCAGGATTTGACCCTAATTTTGAAACTACTTTTGAATTATTGAAAAATCCTTTTGAAATCTCACTAATAAAAGAAATTGGAAAGTTTGAATTACATATCTTAGATGCGGTAAATAATTTTTCACCGAAAGTTATTGCAAGATATTGTCATATTCTTGCTGTTGCCTTTAATGCATTTTATGAACACGTAAAGGTACTTGATGACAAAAATGAATCCATAAAAAATGAAAGGCTTTGCTTAGTAAAATCATTCCAATTAACAATACAAAAGGCATTGGGATTATTGGGGATTTCTGCACCAGAACAAATGTAAATTTTTCTATCGAATATTTTATGAAATAGGTATGGTATGTTCAAGCCGGACATACAAGAGGATAATATCAAAATTCCGTATGAGTATTTCATGGTTTCAAGCACAAATAAAGCCATTTTGGTACAGGAAATGAATCGTACAAAGTTTTGCGCTTTCTGTAATTCTGACCTAGATATTGAAGAAGGCGTTATGATTTATGATAAAAATTGGTATCATGATGCATGTTGGGGTTCTTTTGAAACCCAAAATGGAGGAGTTGTCAATGACTAGCGTAATAGTTGTAGATGATGACCGAGATACTGTAGAAGTTTTTTGTGAATATTTAGCTATCAAAGACATTAAAGTTCTTGGAAGAGGATATGATGGACGAACTGCAGTTGATTTGTATAAAGAGCATAAACCAGACGTTGTCTTATTGGACGTTATGATGCCTGACTATGATGGGTTCTATGGTCTTGAAAGAATTCGAAAAATAGATCCAGACGCTAAAATTATTATGGTCACAGCTGATTTAACATCTGACACCGAAAAGAAATTGGTTGATCTGAAAGCTTCTGCAATGATTTACAAACCATACGAAATCGATAGTGTTATTGAAACTATTGAAAAGGTAAACAAAGATAACATAGTTTTATCAACTGCACCTTCTAACTAAATATAATAAAAAATTCCTAAATACTATATCGTAGGTTCATATGTGATTATCATGAAAATTTTAATCGCCGAAGATGAATCTGACTTACTTTCTCAATACAAGGAATTTTTAGAAAAAAATAACCATGAGGTAATCACTACAACTAATGGCGAAGAATGTCTTTTAGCTTATCGTAAAGTATACGAAAAATGGTTTAAAGAAAAAGATGAAGACTCTAGTCCAGATTCTCCTTTTGATGCTTTAATTCTAGATTATCAAATGCCAAAAAAAAATGGACTTGAGGCAGCTAAAGAAATTATTTCAATAGTCCCAAACCAACGGATTATTTTTGCTTCTGCGTATGTAGAAAACACCCTTCAAGAATCTATTAAAAATCTAAAAAAAATTGTAGAATTAATGCAAAAACCTTTTGAGCTTCAAGCGCTAGTAGATACTATTGAAGATAAAGAAATTTACCATGAATTAGAAAAATTAAATGTAAATATTCAAAATTTAAAAGAATTAGAGCCAACCCATGCGCAGGTTCGAGATTATCTTGACGCATTAAATAAAATTCAAAAAGGTCGAACCTTCTAAACCATAAAAAACATAGCATCATCTTTTTTGCTTCATAAAAATATTCCAAATATTGAATAAATCAGTACGTTATTATCTAAAATATTCAGGCATACTCTATGAATAAAATCAAGAATAACTCATATGTTTTATTTTTTTTTAATAATTCAAAAAAATGGTTAGCCAAAATATCGAAGGAAAAGGAACTACATACTCACATAGGTGTAATTAGTCATTCTAAAGCAATTGGCAAAGAATTTGGCTCTAGATTAATCACAAACAAAGACAAATACGTATATCTTCTTGAGCCAACTATTCATGATTTTATTATGAAAATTCGTCATGGTACTCAAATTGTTTATCCAAAAGATTTGGGATATATTGCAGCTAGAGCAGGTATTCAAAGCGGCCAGAAAATAGTCGAAATAGGCACCGGTAGTGGTTCATTAACATCGTTTGTTGCAGGAATTGTAAAACCTCGTGGACATGTTTACACATTTGATGTAAATGAGGAATTTATGAAAATAGCGAAAAAAAATATCGAAAAGGCAGGTTTGATAAAATATGTTACAATGAAAAAACTTGATCTTAAAACAACAAAAAAAGTTCCCGTTTCAAACGCAGATCTTGTATTAATTGATCTTGGAGATCCTTGGACTGTACTTGAACAAGCAAGAAAAATGTTGAAAGGCAGTGGCGGAATATTTGCTATCTGCCCAACCATGAACCAACTTGAAAAACTCACTGCGGCTTTTGTGCAAAATGAATTTACTGATATTGAATGCACCGAACATATTTTACGTACAATTGAAGCTAGAGAAGGCAAAACAAGACATTCATTTCAAGGAATTGGTCACACTACTTATCTTGCATATGCAAGAAAAGCATTTTTTGGAAGAGGAAAACTAAAAAAAACTATTAACAATAAATCTCCATCAAAAACTTGAAAAATTATAAAATAAGACTCCTTTTCTTCTCAAACTAGGTCTGTACGATTCAAACAAACAAACCCTAATACGAATTAAAACAGTATTTTATTTTGAGCAAAATTGTCATCCTATAAACTGGATAATGCAGTTTCTACAATAGATAGTACATCCTTAGATAAAAAAATCAAAAATTTAGTTAAAGAAAAAGAAAAAATTGAGAAAAAAAATCTATCTTTAGTTTTGGATCCTATCACCAAAGAAGATTTAGAAAAACTCAATTTTTCAGAAGATCTAGTGAAATTAAAAGCAATTCAGAGAGAACGTTTGCTTGAAGATCTTTCTACATTACTCAATGATAAAATCAAAGAACTAGAACAAAAAGACCAAGTACTCTCTGAACTTACAACCGCTCTGGAGACTAAAGTAAATCATCTAAAATTAACCAATATTCAACTAGAAGAAGAAAAGAAACGTACAGGAGAACTAAATCAAAATCTTAAAACCACATTAAAAAAATTAAGTGATACAGAAAAACAACTTAAAATAGAAAGAGATTGGTTGGCAGAACAAGTTGAAATAAAATCAATGGAAGTTCTAAAAACCATTGAACAGCTGATAAAGGCAGAAAACGCCAAAAGTCCTAATTCCTAAACAATTTTTGTAAAGAGAATATTTATTCATCTAAAAAAGTAAAAGACTGTTGGCAGGTATCAATATTCAATCAAAATTAGTAAAGAAATTCATTCCTGAAAGAAAAATTAAATCACGAAAAGGAGATAATGGCACAGTACTAATTGTTGGTGGTAGTTACATCTACCATGGTGCTCCTATCCTATCTTCCTTGGCAGCTTTACGGACAGGTGCTGATCTTGTCTATACTTGTGTTCCAAAAATAAATGCACAATCAACAAGATCACTTTCACCAAATCTAATTGTATTGCCACTTGTTGATTCAAAACTTACCCGAGGAGCTGCAAACAAACTTTTGGGACAAATTCCCCATGGATTAGATTCAGCTACAATTGGAATGGGTTTGGCAGTTAAGGATTTAGAATCCTTACAGACTTTGGTCAAACCTCTCTTAAATCGTGACGTTAGGCTTTCTCTTGATGCAAGCGCTTTAGTAAGTGGAATTATTCCCTTGATTTCAAACAAAAATGTTGTAGTAACTCCTCACGTAGGAGAATTCAAAAGACTGTTTGGAGAAGTACCTCCAAATTCTCAAAAAGATAGAATTACTATGGTAGAAAAAAACGCTAAAAAACATCAGATTACAATTCTTTTGAAAGGTCCAACTGACATTATTTCTGATGGAAAGAAAACTTTTCTTAATCCTACAAAAACTCCTGCTATGACTGTAGGTGGAACTGGCGATGTTTTATCAGGAATTACTGCAGCTTTTCTTGCACGAAATAGAAATACATTAGAATCTGCATCTGCAGCAGCCTTTGTGAATGGTCTTGCAGGTAAAATGGTTCAACGAAAACTAGGATTGCATATGACTGCAACAGATCTAATCGATGTGTTACCCACTATTCTCAAACCATTTGATCGTATTAGGTGATTATCTTGAAAAAGATATTCAAATTTGTTGATAATAATTTGAATGAGCTAATATCTGAACTTCAAACTTTAATCCGTCAACCAAGTGTTTCTGCAAAAAATGAGGGAATTGAGGAATGTGCAAAACTAGTTTCAAAAATATTAAAAAAATCTGGAATCAATTCTGAGATTTTACGAATAAAAAAGGGAGTTGCTCCGGTTGTATTTGCAGAGGTTAAATCAAAGATGAATCCCAACAAGACAATTTTATTCTATAACCATTATGACGTCCAACCTGTTGAGCCTTTTGAGCTATGGGACGATGATCCCTTTAGCGGAAAAATTATGGGAAATAAAATTTTTGGTCGTGGTTCATCAGATGATAAGGGTGAATTAATTACTAGAATTAAAGCTGTTGAAGCATTTTTGAAGACCCAAAGTGATGTTCCATGTAATGTCAAATTTTTGATTGAAGGAGAAGAAGAAACTGGAAGTGCAAATATTGATAAATATTTAAAAAAATACAAAAAAAAATTTTCCTGTGATGGAGTTATTTGGGAATTTGGATATGTTGATTCTAAAAACAGACCCATTGTGGGTCTCGGGATGAAGGGGTTACTTTATGTTGAATTAATTAAGGAAGAATCAAAAATTGATGCACACTCTAGTCTTGCAGTAATAATTAAAAATCCAGCTTGGAGATTAATTGAAGCTGTAAGCTCGTTACGTGATTCTTCAGGACGAATTCTAATTAAAGACTGGTACAAAGAAGTCAAACCTTTTTCAAAAAAAGACATTGAACTTCTTATGGCAGAACCAATAGATGAAAACTCTTTTAAAAAAGAATTTGGAATCAAGGATTTTGTAGGAAAAAAAAGAGGACTAGAACTCAAAAAGGCGTTGGCTGGTAGTCCCACTTGTAATATTGCTGGAATGGTTTCTGGATATGTTGGTACAGGTGCAAAAACTGTTTTACCTTCTAAGGCATTAATCAAAATTGATTTTAGACTAGTTCCAAAAATGAATCCTAAAAAACAAATTGAACGACTAAAAAAGCATTTAAAAAGAAAGGGATTTGGAGACATTAAAATCAAAGTGTATCATGGTGAGGCCGCAGCAAGAACTGATCCTAATGAACCATTTGTAGCAAATGTAAAATCATCGGCTGACGAAATTTTTGGAACATCCATTTTAAATGTCTCAAATGCAGGTACTGGACCAATGCATTCGTTTGTAAAGTACTTGAAAGCTCCTTGCATTTCTATAGGAAGTACTTATATTTTTTCTAAAATTCATTCTCCTAACGAATTTACAAGAATAGATTTATTGAAAAAAACTACCAAATGTATTTGTCAAATTCTTGAAAAATTTGGAAAATAATAATTTAAAATTAATGCAAAAATCTTGGTAGCTTTTTGATCACGTGTGCTATTGAAACCCGGCCAGGCCCTGCAACTATGATGACTAGACATGCTGCTAGAATGAGTAAATCATATTCATACGCTCCCTTCCCGGTAAAACTTGATGCGCCCTTTACATGGAATATTGCGCCTAGCATAATAATTGCTAACAGAGAAGAAGAAATTCTTGATAAAACCCCTACAATCAAAAGAATTCCTCCAATAGTTTCAGCAAGGGCAATTGGAATTTGCATTT
>BFAR01000088.1 GCA_008974855.1 archaeon MnTg01 | reverse complement strand
ATGTTGCAATTTGAAACAAAATTCTATACGTTACATCCAGATTTTCAAGCAAAAATGTACCAATGAGTGGACCAATCATTAATCCTCCTACAAAAAACCCCATAAATTTTGCAATTGACTTTACTCTATTTTCCGGAGTTTCTACTTGAGAAATAATTCTCTCGCATGGTGGCCAAAAAAATGCATGAGCCACTCCAGTTAGTGCTCTAAAAAAAGCAATTTCTGGAACTGAATGTGAGATTGAAAGTAAATAGATAGATACAGTGTTTAAAGCAATCCCTGCCGATAACAGCAATCCATTGTTATACCTGTCAAGCAAAATTCCAACAAACAATGGAATGAACATGTATGGAAGAAAATTTGTAAGGCCAATAATTCCCAACTCAAAATATGACGCACCTATTACTTCTTTGGCAAAAACTGGAACTATCGGATTATGCATTCCATAGGATAGCCCTACAATTAGGGCAGTAAGATATACTAGAAGAATAGGAAGTTTCATGTCATTTGTAGGCAGCCACTATTATTGCGCCACCCATAAGATCCTTCTCAAACTCTACCCTTGAAAATTTATCAAGTAATAACGCTTCAAGTTTTTTGTTTTGAGGCCAACGCTTGTAAGTCCCATAAAGTGTTGCAAATTTTAATCCAAGTCTTCCCCCAGCAATTAGAGCAATTATTGGTAAAATCGCTCTGAGATAAAATGTAACCCCGAGTCGGATAAATCCATTATCAGGTTTTCCCAAATCCACAATTACAAATCTACCTCCTTTTTTTAAAACTCGATGAATTTCAGATATTGCAATTCTAAGGTTAATTGCATCTCGAAGAGAATAACCACAAAGCACAGAATCAAACTCATCGTTTTGAAATGGTATGTGCTCAAAAACCCCTGATGCCATGTCCGGCTTTTGATTAAAAAATTTGCTAGTCTGCTGTAACATCGGAATTAGAGGATCATAAAGTGTAATGTGAATTTTGCCGTCTGTAATATCCATCGCAGTCTTTGACATATTTCCAAAACCAGAACCTGCATCAAGAATTAAATCTCCATTTTTGACTCTACCTTTAATTCCTCTAATGCGATGCTCTTTGTCTTTTCCTAAAGAGATATACGAATTTACCTTATCATAAACTGGAATAATTTCTCGTAAAACATCTAAAACCTCACCCCAGTAACTTCCTAGACCCACAAGAAAACTTGAACTGTGGCATATTATATTTGATATTAGTCCAAATGTAAGATTTTACTTTGGGAATTTCTGCTTGGCACTTTGTACAAAATTTTCTATATCGCTATCAGAAACTTTTTCCATTATTTGTTTATCAAGTTTAATCCAGGACATTTTTACGTGTTTTGATCCATCTTTCTTTTCATCCTTTAGGTTGATTGCTGCGGCAGCAAGTGATGCACCATCTTCTAAAGTCATATCTGACTTGTAGTTTTTTTCCAAAAATTCCGTAACTGCGTCAGAGTTTTCACCGATAGATACTGCTGCATATGAAACATATGTTCCACTAGGATCAGTCACGTAGATGGACCCTCCTTTTTGATCAATACCTGCAATAATTAAAGCAACTCCATATGGTCTGACTCCCGAGTATTGAGTAAATTGGTGGCTTTGATCTGCTAGATGTTTTGCAACTGTTTCCACCTCAATTGGTTCATCATAAGTCAATTTGTTACTCTGTGAGAAGAATCTAGCACTATCAACTTGTACTCTGGCATCAGGAATGTAACCTGCTGCAGCTATTCCAATGTGCTTATCGACTTGAAAGATTTTTTGAGTAATATTTGAAACCTGCAATGCACGAGGGTTTTCTTCAACTGCAATAATTACTCCATCATTACATTTTACACCGATCGCTAGGGTTCCTCTTTTTACAGTCTCTAATGCGTACTCTACCTGGTAAATTCTACCATCTGGAGAATACATAGTAGGCGTCATATCGTAGCCTCGTGATGCCATCATGTCAAAACGAGTTGCCTGATATTCAATTTAAGGGTTAGTTATTGGAAATTCAATTTTTGATATCGAATTTGTAATGAATTTGGAATAGAATTGGAAATACGGTTATAATACATTTTGATAATTTGCTGATATGGTTCAGACAGTAATTGAAACAAAACTATTAGAATTCAAGGATATAGTAAATTCAAAAGCTAACTTACAAAATCATAAGCCAGATCGTGCTACTAGGAAATTGTTACTGTATTTGTTTACTGGTACAAGGGGAGGACATACAAGACTAAAAATTATTATGAATTTAGAAGCAAGACCATTAAACACGCACCAATTATCAAAAGAGATTGGATTTGATTACAAAGCAATTCAACACCACATGAGGGTCCTAGAAAAAAATAATCTAGTTACAAAAGTTGGAGAAAAATATGGAGCAATTTTCCATCTTTCAAATCTACTTGAAGTAAATATTGGATGCCTTGGTGAGGTAATAGAGCGATTAGAACGAAAGATGAATACTAAAAAAGTATATTATTGATCTTTTTTTATTTTTGAAATTATAGATTCAATTCCTTCTTTATATGATGGATATTGAAAACTATACAATTCTAAAATTTTTTTATTTGATGTCTTAATAGACGTCGTTAACAATTTTACAAAATCACCCCCAAGTATTGTCTTTGCTAAAAATGTTGGAACGCTTCCTGGATGCTTTACTCCAAGCTTATCACTTGTAAAATTAATAAAATCTTTAAACAAAACTGGGCTTGAATCTGTAATAATGAAAGATTCATCATTTGTCTTTTTTTCGCCAATTGCAATTAACGAGTTTACTACATCATCCACATGCACAAAGCACCTATAGTATTCCCCTGACTTTGGCATCCTAAAACTTCCTTTTTTTAATCTATTTACAATCTGTGTCGTAAACCATCCTCCATCACCATACACTTCTCCCAGATATGCAACTGTGAAATGGATAGAATTTTCTTTACATTTAGTTTCCAAGTATTGTTGTGCTTCTAATCTAATTTTTGTATAATTTGTATGAGGTTTCAAAGGAGTATTTTCATCAATAATAACATCTCCAGGATCCCCAAAAACTCCTAATCCTGAAACATATACTAGAAGTTCAGTTTTATCTTTTATTTGATCAAAAAGATTAACTGTTCCTTTGAAATTTACATTTTCTAATTTTTTCTTATTTTTTTCCATTGGTGTAACTGCAGCCAAATGAAAAACTACATCAATTTTTTCAATTGGAAGAAAAAAATCATCATTTGTTATATCTGTAGAAATTGTTTCTATAGTTGAATTTTGGATTTTATTTTTGTTGACTAGCCCAATTACTGAATGTCCCTTTTCAGCAAGTTTTGTAACAAGTCTTGAGCCAATAAATCCAGATGCACCAGTAACAAGAATTTTCATTACTTTAAGATACGACTTATCACTAAAATAGTATTAAAATCCTTTTCCAAATTATTATAGGAATAATTTTGTATTGAAAACCAAACTTCTAGAATCCAACCAAACTTAAATATAATCTTAAGATCCTGATTAGAAATAACTTGTTCAAGAATGATCCTTTTGCTAATGCAACAAAGCAACTTGATGATGCTTGTAAAATTTTAAAAATCGACAAAGGCACTCAAGATTATTTGGCGATGCCAAATAAAATTATTCGAGTTAAAATTCCAGTAAAAATGGACAACGGAAAGATTAGAGTTTTTACCGGTTTTAGAAGTCAACATAACAACGATAGAGGCCCCTACAAAGGTGGAATCCGTTACTTTAATCCTGAAGGAGGAGTTGAGTACATGGAACGAGAAGTTATGGCATTATCAGCTTGGATGACATGGAAATGTGCAGTAGTTGACATTCCAATGGGCGGTGGTAAGGGTGGCATCTACCTTAACCCAAAAACTGAAAAAATAAGCGCAGGTGAGCTTGAAAGAATTACAAGAAGATATGCATTTATGATTTCTGAAATAATCGGCCCACAAAAAGATATTCCAGCTCCGGATGTTTACACCACTGGAAAAGAAATGACACAGATTATGGATACTTTTGGAAAATTACACGGTGTTGCTAATCAACCAGGAGTAATTACTGGTAAACCAATACCAATGGGAGGCTCATTAGCTAGAAACGTAGCAACTGGACTTGGTACAGCATACTGTGTTCGAGAAGCAGCAAAAATAATTAAACTAAAACTAAAAGGTGCCAAAGTTGTTTTACAGGGATTTGGAAATGCATCAACCTTCGCTGGAGAATATCTTGAAAAGATGGGAGCAAAAGTAATTGCTGCTAGTGACTCAAAAGGCTCTATTATTAGTCCAAATGGATTCAAAATCAGCAAGCTAATAGAGTACAAGCAAAAGAAAGGTTCTGTTGTAGGTTTTCCAGGAAGCAAGAAAATTTCTACTGAACAATTACTTACAACAAAATGTGATGTTTTAGTTCCTGCAGCTCTTGAAAATCAAATTAATTCAAAAATTGCAAAGAATCTAAAATGTAAAATTATTGCTGAAGCTGCAAACGGTCCAACTTTGCCTGAGGCAGATCCTATAATTTTCAAAAAGAAAATAATTGTAATTCCTGATATTTTGGCAAACTCTGGCGGTGTATGTATTTCATACTTGGAATGGGTACAAAACAATATGGGATATTATTGGACATTTAATGAAGTTGCAAAGAAAATGGAAGAACATATCACTCAAAGTTTCAGAGATATCT
>BFAR01000087.1 GCA_008974855.1 archaeon MnTg01 | reverse complement strand
ATGTAAATAATTTCTAGAATCATCGGATTTTGTTTTATTTCTAAAGATTAACCATATTCCAATTCCTGCAAAAATCATCAATATTGATAGAAACCAAAACGATTGTTGAAGAGTAGTGGTTGCATGTTCTGCAACAGAATCTACAAGAGGGTCTTGAGTTGTAAGGAATGGATTAATGGCATTTAGATATCGAAAACTTGGAAGAGGAAGAAATTGTAAGTTAGAATTTATCACAAGAGTGGATAATCCTGCAGCCATGGTTCCACCTAATAAGGCAAGTCCATTCCGCAACCTTTTTTCTTCCTTACTTAGTTTTTGAATGAATATACATGAAACAAGGATAATAGTTGTTCCAACTAAAACAAATCCTTCAACTCCAAAAAGGAAATCAATTCCAGGTCTTTCAAAAGAGGAAGAAGTAATGAGTAACGATAATACAAAAACTGGAATTGCCCACACAAGGAATTTATGATCTTTACGTAAGAATGGTAAAGCTAAGAAAAATAATGATAATGGAATTATAAAGAACTGAATACCTCCCCATGAAGAAAGACCAAAACCTAGAATGATTCCTCCACCAACTAACTTTGCTAAAGCAATCTTTCGATTTTCAGATTTAATACCACTTAGAAATAAGTAAACTCCAAGTAATCCATAAAAAATCCCTAATGGTTCCGACTTGAACCAACCAATCATACCTCTTATAAGAATTGGTACAGATAAAGCAAAGAAAAGTGATGCAAATAGACCTGCAGTGGTTCCTCCAATCACTCTAACTAATGCAAAAATAATAATTGTAGTTAAAGAACCTATCACAACAGGAAACATAATTGTAAAACTATACAGATCAGTTCCACCACGAAAAATTTGATAAGTACTTGCAGCAGTAATATGTAGCATTACTTGTGAAGTAGCTGAAATATTTCTTCCATTTGGATACCAACTTCTATCGTCATGCCAATCAAAATATTCAGTGATTCCATTATCTACAATAAATTGAGTTGCTCTATAATTAAAAAAAGGATCAAACTCATTTAATTCAAAACCATAATCTAAAGCTTGAGATCTTACTAGAAAAGACATCGAAAATGCAATTGATAAGATTCCAATAATTAGAAGATGTTGAAAACGAAATTCAAAATTTCCAACTGAAAATAACTGTAGATTTGAAACCAATTATCAAGTTTCGAATTATATTGCTTATTACTGTTTTGTAAGAAATGTATTGATATGAATAGATGAAAATGTTTTGATTAGATTTTTTCTTGTATAATGAAAATAATGATTAATTATTTTTCTAGAAATAAATTGTAAAATTCAAGGAGTAAAAGTTCCTTCAAGTGTTGTTTGAGAAATGATTTTTCCATTCATAGCCTCTTCTAGCTGAGCTTTAGTTGTACCTTTTTGCAGATCTAATTTAGTTTCAAGTGCGTAAAGTTTGAAGACATAAGTATGTCGTTTATCTGGAGGTGCAGGCCCACCATATCCAATTTCTCCAAAATCAGTTTTACCTTCAATAGAACCAGAAGGTGTTGAGCCTTCAGAAATTTCTGTCGTATTAGGTTCAATATTCCATATTATCCAATGAACCCAGACCTTGCCTACTGCACCCATGGCATCTGGATCATCCATAACAATAGCTAGAGATTTAGAATCAGTTGGAATACCATCAATCTTTAGAGGTGGACTTAGATTATCATTTTTATATCCATATTTTTTGGGAATTTCTTCACCAAATGAAAAAGCTGAACTTTCAAGTTTAAGATCTACCATCAAATATCAATAGATTAATGTTTAAATTAAATTTTACTGGGATTCTAAAACAATTCGATCATTTGAAAATGAAATAATAGAACCACCGTATTTTTTCACTTTGTCTTTCAAATCTTTATCCATTGTACCTATGATTCCTCCATGTTGTTTTACATAATCAATCAATGCTTTATCAGCAAACTTTCCCGAAATTGAAATTTTTTTTAATCGTTTACAATAATCCAAAGTTGCTAAAACTTCATGTTTTTTTTTCTCTTGTTTAGATAAATTCTCAAGTTCATTCAGTACTACATCTGGCAGGACAAATTGGATTGTGCCAATATCAGTTTCAAGAGTAGAGATATTTTTTATTCTTGTTGTAGCTAAATGAATTAAAAAACTGGTATCACAGATGACTTCAACCAACTACCCCTGCTCCAATCAATCTCCATCTTTCAGCAATACGTCTACTTATTGCAATAGTACTTCCTTCAAAAACACATACAGGTCTTTTGAATTCAATTTCAATGTTCTTTGATTTTACCTTTGTTACTTTTGAAAGAATTGGTGCAGTTCCAATATTTACTCGTAAAGATTCTCCTACATTAATTGGATTTACCTTAGTTTCATCAGTAGTTCCAACTGCAGAATCAAACAAATTAACTTCTACATTTGCAGTAAAAGAATTTTGAGGCAGAGTATCTGGTTTTCCTATTACTGAGCCAATAAAAGAATCACTACGGGTAAGTGATGGATCAAGTTTAGTACCTATTGCTATCAGTCCTCCTGGTTTAACAATTTCAACTGTTCCTGCACCTGTACCAAGAGATGCAATTTCAGTATGTATTGGTTCATACGACTTTTTTTTCTCATTTAATATTCCTGGTTTAATTTCTATTTCATCACCTACATTGAATACGCCTTGGGTAAGACTACCTCCTATTACTCCCCCTTTGATATCTTTGATTTTTGCTCCTGGTTTGTTTACATCAAATGAACGTAAAACATGCATTACTGCATCTTTACCTTCTTCACGTTTTGGGGTTTCAATAGTATCTTCAATTGCGCCAATTAATGCATCAATATTCAAACCAGATTGTGCAGAAACAGGAATTATTGGTGAGTTTAAAGCCTTGGTTCCTTTTACAAATTTTGTTATATCTTTATAATTTGATAAAGCCTCCTTGTATGAGATTAAATCCACTTTATTTTGTACTACAACAATTTGTTTTATTCCCAAAGTTTCTAGTGCAAGTAAATGCTCTCTTGTTTGTGGTTTTGGTACTTGTTCATTCGAAGCTATAACTAAAATTGCCCCATCCATTAGAGCTGAACCTGATAACATATTTGCCATCAAGCTTTCATGTCCAGGACTATCCACAAAACTTACCACTCGTGACAATTCACTTTCTTTTTTACAGTTTGGACACTTTGGAGTGGTTGAATAGCCTAATGGAGGTTCACAGTTCTTACATTTGTAAAATGCAGCATCAGAATATCCAACACGTATTGTAATACCTCTTTTGAGTTCCTGACTGTGGACACTTGTCCAAACTCCAGTAAGTGCCTGAATTAAAGATGTTTTTCCGTGATCAACATGACCCGCGGTTCCAATATTAACACAAGGTTGGTAACCATATTTTTTAACATACCATTCAGGAAGTGTATCACGCCAATGCATTGCTGAAAAT
>BFAR01000086.1 GCA_008974855.1 archaeon MnTg01 | reverse complement strand
GAATTGAATTCTGAAAATGATCATAGATTGTTTATGGCATTTTGTATTGCCGGTATGTTTGTTGGTGATTGTACAGTTTCAAATCCTGAATCAGTTTCTATATCTTATCCTAATTTCATTTCAGATATTAATAACGTGGGTGGAAAAATAAAATCAAATCTATAAGGATTATAAACATCAATTAGTTTATCTTAATTATTGTCTGGAAGTTCTATTGGTCATAGGTTAGTACTCACAAGTTTTGGAGAAAGTCATGGAAAATGCGTGGGTGGAGTTTTGGATGGATGTCCAGCTGGATTACAGCTCGAAGAAAAAGATATTCAAAAAATGCTTGACTATCGAAGGCCGGGACAATCATTAGTTTCTACGCAAAGAAAAGAAGGCGATAAGGTGGAAATTATCTCTGGAGTGTTTAGGGGATACACAACGGGTGCTCCCATTACAATGGTAATTTGGAATAAGGATCATGATTCGCGAGCTTACAAAAATCTTACAACAAAGATGAGACCTGGACATTCAGATTACCCTGCGCTAGTGAAATACAAAAAATTTAATGATTATCGCGGAGGTGGAAGATTCTCGGGCAGACTAACTGCTACTCATGTTCTTGGAGGAGCAATTGCTAGAAAATTACTAAAGGTTACTTTGGGTATTGACACAAATGCTTACACTTACCAAATTGGGAAAATTAAGATGAGAAATCATTTCGTTCCAAAAATGATTAAATCGATTTATTCAAATGAAGTCAGATGTCCTGAAGAGAAATCTGCAAGATTGATGAAAAAAGCAATTCTCGATGCAAGAAAAAAAGGGGATTCTCTTGGAGGAATAATAGAATCAGTTACTACAAATTTACCAGTAGGTCTAGGTGATCCAATTTTTAGTTCGCTAGAATCAGATCTTGCAAAAGCTCTCTATTCAATTCCAGCAGTAAAGGGAGTAGAGTTTGGTTCAGGGTTTGCAGGTTCAGAATCAGTTGGTTCAAAAAATAATGATCTCTACACTATCAAGAAAGGAAAAATTCTTACAAAAACCAATAACGCTGGAGGGATTTTAGGAGGTTTATCTAACGGCATGCCAATAGTTCTAAGAGTGGCCTTTAAACCAGCCTCGTCAATCTCAAAAACACAAAGTACTGTTGACATTAAAACAAACAAACTAACTACTTTGAAAATAGAGGGAAGGCATGATCCTTGCGTTGTACCAAGAGCACCACCAGTAGTTGATGCTTTTGTATCATTAACATTAGCAGATCATGCATTGATTGGTGGTTTCATAAAACCAGTTCTATAATCCCATGTCTGAAATAGATAATCTTCGAGACAAAATGGATGAGATTACTCTCGAAATGATCAAATTACTTAAAAAAAGAACTGTAATTGCAAAAGAAATTGGAACTATAAAAAAAGATCTTGGAATGAATGTAACAGATGAAAAAAGAGAAGAAAACCTAAGATCAAAAGTTGGTACCTTATGTTCACAAATTGGAATTGATGAAGCAATAGGTGCTAGGTTTCTTAATTTTTTGTTAAATGAATCAATTAAAGTACAAACCACAAACAAACAAACTCATCTTTCAATTTTTTTAAAAGCAAAATCCTTAGAACAACAAGGCAGGAAAATTATTCATATGGAGGTGGGCGAACCAGATTTTCTTCCCCCAGAAATTGTTAAAGATGCTTTAGAAGAAGTATACGACAAAGGATTTGTAAAATATGGTCAAGTAAGGGGAATGCCACAATTTCTTACTACACTTGCTAAAAAGACTAGCGAAAAATATGATCTTGAAATAAAACAAGAAAATATTATTGTATGTCCTGGAGCAAGATACGCAGTCTATTTAGCTATTACAACCCTCCTTAATCCAGGGGATGAAATAATCGTGTTTGAACCAGCATGGCCAGCATACAAAGACTGTGCTGAAAATGCTGGAGTTAAAGTTAGAACAATTAAAACTACTCTTGAAAATAATTGGGAGCCATCAATTAATGAGATTAAAGAAACAATTAACTCCAACACAAAGATGATTGTCTTAAATTATCCGAATAATCCGACGGGAAAAATTCTCCAAGAAAAAATTCAAAATGAAATATTGGACATTGCTATCATACATGAACTCTACGTACTTAGTGATGAGATTTATGCCCAATATTCTTTTGAGGATTGGAAAAGTGTCTTATCATATAATTACAAAAAGGCCATTGTCACTCAATCATTTTCCAAATCACATTCGATGACAGGATTTAGGATTGGTTATGCTATTTCTACTCCGGAAATAATTGAAAAAATGGCAAAACTTCAGGCGATATGTCTAACAAATGTCTCTGAGCCCATTCAATATGTGGCTATGAGGGCTCTTGAAGCAGATATATCCAACAATTCTAATATCGTAAAATCTAGACTAGGTATAATGATTAAAAAGGCAAACGAAATTGGGCTTGATTTTGTAAAACCTGATGGTGCTATGTATTTATTTGCAAAAGTAAAAAAAGTTGGTTTTGATGCAAATGATTTTTCAAATAAATTACTTGATTATGGTTTGGCCGTAGCTCCTGGCGGAGGATTTGGAGATTACAAAAACTTTATCAGACTTTCTGCATGCCAAGATGAAAAAAAATTAGTTGAAGGAATGAACATACTGGATAATGTTCTCAATGGAAGAAAATGAAGAAAACAATTTCGATCCTTGGGATAGGGGGTAAGATGGGAAGATGGTTTGCAAAGTATTTTCTAGAAAATGGTTTTGAGGTAATGGGTTATGATATTGAAGAAGATTTCAACATAAAATCGGTTATCAAAGCTAATTCTCTTGTAGGAGCTGTACTAAAAGCAGAATATGTAATTTTATGTACACCTACTAGGAGAACCCCAGAAATTATTCGACTAATAGCTAAAGAAATGAAAAGAGGGTCGTACCTTGTTGAAATTTCTTCACAGAAATCTAAGACATCTGTTTCACTTGCTAAAATGCCAGCAAAAATCAATCCAATTTGTATTCATCCAATGTTTGGACCAGGAATAAAAAAGATAAAGGGTCAACATATTATTTCAATACCAATTAAAGATGCAAAAAAAGAATTGACAGTTGCTAAATCACTTTTTGTTGACGCAAATTTCGTAACTATTGATGCTTTTGAACATGACAAAAAAATAGCTGTTATTCTTGGTTTAACACATCTAATCAATATAACATTTGCAAACATTCTTGCAAAAGATGAAAAAACTTCACTTACTGAAAAAATGTCAGGTACGACCTTCAAAGTGCAAAAAATCCTAACTGAAAGCATTATGACAGAATCACCTGAATTAATTGAAACGATTATCTCTAATCCAGAAATTCGAAGAGTTGCAGAAGAATTTTGGAAGGATATTGGAAGATTACTTACATCAATTCAGGAAGGAAAATCTGAAGAAATATTGACATATATTAAAACAAGTCGAGAAAAGTTAGAGAAAAATTCAGACCTTGAGGGATCCTATAAAAAATTGACAACAATGGTAAATTCTATTGAAAAGAAAGCATGATACGCGCGACAAAAATTGTTACATGTTTTCTTAAAAGTGGAGATAAAATCTTAATTTTAAAACGAAGTGATAAAGTAAAAAGTATGAAAAGTTTGTGGGCAGGAATAAGTGGGATTATTGAAAATAATGAATCGCCTCTAGAACGAACAAAAATTGAGATATTTGAAGAACTCGGAATAGAGGCCAGTCAAATAAAACTAATAAAGGAATCCACAAAGATGAGAATAATATCTCCTCAATATGAGAACCATGAATGGGAAGTTTATCCTTTTTTATTTTCAGTAGAAAATCCAAAAATTAAGCTAAATTGGGAAAATTCAGAATACAAATGGGTAAAGGTTGAAGAAATTTCAAATTATGAAACAGTCCCAAGTTTAGATAAGGTATTATCCAATTTGGTGTAAGTTTTCGTTTTCTTTTTCATATTTTCTTTGTTGGGGTAACATCAGATACACACAGGCACCACCACACATTGTACAAGGTACATTATTTCCCGGTCTTTGACCGGTTCTACTGTGTATGCGTGCTGCTTCTTCTGGATCAATAGACAGAGCAAGTTGTTTTTCCCAATCAAGAGTACGACGGGCTTCCGTCATTTTCATATCCCATTTTATTGCTTTTTCTCTTAATTTGACAAGATCACCTGCATGTGCAGCAATTCGATACGCTATAAGACCAGCTTTTACTTCCTCTACATTTGGTAAAGCAAGATGTTCAGAAGGTGTCAAATAACATAACAAATCAACTCCTTCGCTAGCAGAAACTGCTGCTCCAATTGCACTAGCAATATGATCATGTCCTGAAGCAATATCTGTAACAAGAGGTCCTAAAACATAGTATGGTACGTTTCCTATTAACGACTTTGCTAATCTAACATTTGCAGCAACTTCGTTTAGAGGAACATGTCCTGGTCCTTCTACCATTACTTGAACATCTTTTTCATGTGCACGTTTTGTTAAACGTGCGATGTTAATCATTTCTTGAACTTGTAATTCATCATGTGAATCAAGAATGGAACCTGGTCGTAATGCATCACCAAGACTAAATGTAACATCGTATTTTCGTGCAAGTTCAATTAAATAGTCATAGTGGGTAATGTAGGGATTTTCTTTATCATATTTTAACATCCACGCAGCTGTAAGTGTTCCACCTTTACTTACAACACCACCATATCTTTCTACTTTTAGAATTCTCTTTGCGATCTCTTTAGTTATTCCAGAATGAATGGTTGTATAATCCACGCCATCTTTGACATTATTTTCAAACGCGTTCAGAAAATCGTCTTCAGTTAAATTCAATGGGTTTTTGTGTTTTTCAACACCGTGATTATAGGCTTCGTAGATTGGCACAGTACCAAATGTTATAGGAGCTGATTCTAACAATGCACGACGAATAGATCCTACATCTCCACCATCACTAAGATCCATTATGGTATCAGCATGATATTTTACAGCAATCTTGGCTTTTTCTATCTCTTCTTGAAGATCAACTTTGAGAGTTGAGGTACCAATGTTTACATTTACTTTAGTTTTCAAACCTTTTCCTATTCCAACATTGTGGATTTTTTGAGGTCTTGTGTTATTACTTGGAATAATTATGGAGCCATTTGCAATTTTTGGAATTAGCCAGTCTAAGCTAACATCTTCATCTTTTGCCACTAATTTCATTTCTTCAGTTGCAACACCTCTTCGTGCTGCACTCATTTGTGTGCCCAACATACTATCTACATTTTTACTGGATTTAAACAATAGTTCTTTTGGAGATTGATATGAACTTACTTTCTATAGCAGGGTCTGATCCTTCTTCGGGTGCAGGCATACAAAGTGATGTAAAAACTTTCACAACATTAGGAACTTATGCATTTACAGTAATTACAGCGATCACCAGTCAAAATACTATAAAATTTGGCAAAGTAGAACCAATTTCTCCAAAAATGATTCAAAACCAAATTGATTCTATTTTTTCTGATTTTAAAATAGACGCAATCAAAATTGGAATGGTTTATGATTCTTCTACCATCAAATCAATAAACTCCAAACTTTCAAAAATTAAAATTCCAATAATTCTTGACCCTGTAATAAAATCAACTACAGGAGGTATACTCTTAAAAAAAAATGCACTTGATGCTTACAAAAAAAATCTACTTCCATTAGCATTTGTAGTTACACCAAATATATCCGAAGCATCAATTCTTAGTGGGATAAAAATAAAAAATAAGCAAGATTTGCTACGATGTGCTTTAAAGATAAAAGAACTCGGTGCCAAAAATGTTGTGATTACCGGAATTCGTTCAGGAAGGGGTACAATATCGGATTTAGTTTTTGATGGAAGAAAAAATTATTACATATCTGGAAAAATTATAAAACAAGCTAATCATGGAAGTGGATGTAATTTTTCTTCTGCGTTAACTGTTGGAATTGCAAGAGGAGAAGGTCTAGGTAAGGCAATAAAATTTGCCAAAAGGTATACATACAATTCTATAAAAAATGCAAAAAAAATTGGAAAAGGCATACCAATCACCTATTCAATTAGTAATTCTGACGAGAATAAAAAAATTCTTGAAAATGCTATAATCGATTTTAAAAATTTAAAGAGAGTTTATTCTGTCATTCCTGAATGTCAAACAAATTTTGTGTATGCAAAAAAGAAAATCAAATCAAACAAAGATGTGCTAGGGGTCTCAGGAAGAATTGTTAAAGCTGGTAAAGACATTGTTGTAGCAGGAAATTTAGAATACGGAGGTTCAAAGCATGTAGGTTCGGCACTAGTAGAAATTAATAAAAAGTTTCCACATATAAGATCCGCAGTTAATATAAAATATAACTCAAATTTAATAAATCGTTGTAGAAAAAAATCTCTTGTAGTTAGAAGTTATGATAGATCTAAGGAACCTGACAAAATAAAAAGAAAAGAGAATTTATCAATTTCTTGGGGAATTAAACAAGCAATTAAAAATTATAAAAAAGCTCCAGATATAATATATCATAAAGGAGATTTTGGAAAAGAACCAATGATAATGATTTTTGGTACTAACCCAAGTAAAGTTATAGAAAAAGTTATCAGGATTTTGTAAGTCAAGTTTGATTGTAATGTATCAGAAATCTATAACTCAACATAAATACTCATAATTTCAAATACAAATTCATGAAAGCAGTAATTTTAGCTGGGGGATTGGGAACAAGACTCCAACCTTATACGACATTTGTTCCAAAACCAATGCTCCCTTTAGGAGAAAAACCGTTACTTGAGCATCTGATTGAATGGTTAAAGAAAAATGGAATAAAAACTACTGTTTTGTGTGTAAGTTATCTTAGAAAAACAATTGAAGATTATTTTGAGGATGGTGAAAGATTTGGTATGAATATAGAATACGCTATAGCAAGTAAACCTCTTGCTACTGCAGGACAATTAAAAACTGCAGAACAATTCATTGATGATTCATTTGTTTGTGTTTATGGTGATTCTGTGTTTGATTTTAATTTGAAAAATATGATTAGTCAACATAAGAAAAAAAAATCTTTCATAACAATGAGCCTTTATGAATACAAAACTAGACTAAACTATGGAGTTATTGAAACTACTAAAAATGGCAGAGTTACTGGCTGGAACGAAAAACCTGAGATTAAGGCTAATATCAATATCGGTTGCTATGTAATGGAGCCTCAAGTTTTTGGCTTAATACCCAGTAACAAACCATATGGAATGGATGATGTAATCAAAAAGGCCATTTCAAAGAAGAAATTGGTCAATAGCATTCTAATCAAAAAGGGATTCATGGATATTGGGGATAAAACCTCCTACAAAAAAGCATATCAACAATTTCTCGAAAAATTAGGTAATATCTAATGACAAAAAATGGTTGACATTACTATCAGAGAATTAGAAGAAAAAGACCTTTTCAATGGATTTTTAGAATCTATGGATTCCCTCAAATTAGCAAGTAATCTTGACACAGAAAAAGCAAAGGAAGTTTTTGAAAAGATTAGTTCTAATTCAAATCATTTTGTCTATGTTGCAATTTTAGATGGAAGAGTTGTTGGTTCTACAACTATGTTAATTGAACCAAAATTTATCCACAATGGTCTAAATGTAGCACATATTGAAGATGTTGTAGTATCAAAAGACTATCAAGGAAAAGGGATTGGTGAAATGCTAATGAGATCTTTACTAGATCTTGCTAAAGATAATAATTGCTACAAAACAATTTTGGATTGTACTGATGAAGTAAAGCCATTTTATGAAAAGATTGGTTTTAAAATAACTTCAAGTGGGATGCGTTATGATCATTCTTAAAAATAATCTTTTTTTGATTTTCTTTTTTTAATTTTTAGTAATCGTGTGCCTGCAATAATTATAGGAATTGATACTGCCATAACCAAAGGGGTAAAAATTGGTATGACTTTACTTTCATACGCTGGATTTATTCCACTTATCATAGAGTGTGCAAATGCCATACCACCTAATAATATTGCACCACCTGCAATAATCATATAACCATTAGCTTTTGAACCATATCGTTTTGTCAGCATAAATGCAACTCCTGCCATAACTGTTGCCGGAGCAACACCAATTGAGATAAATTGAAAAATTTTTGGATCAGGGTCTAAAATGAAAGATGTAGTTTGTTCAGGAGTATCTTGCATGAAATTATACAATGTAATAATTTCTCCTACAAACATAATGTATAATCCAATACTTACAGCTGCAACGTATCTTTCAATTGCCATACAATATGAATTTTTTTTGAAGATAATAAGCTATGCAGCGTTTCTATACGATACCCACTAGATTTGCTAATTCTTTTCTGCACGATGCGCCTAGTTTTTCAGCAGCTTGTTCTGGGGAGATTTGATTCAAAAACACTCCATAACCACGTTCTAGTCCAGACCATGGAGAAGTAACTGGATACACCTCAATATGCCAATGAATTTGTCTGCTATTCTTTTTTTCAGGGGATAGATGAAATGCAAAATTATAAGCCAAGTCTTTAATGCTATTTGCTAATCCCCCTAGAGTAGCTCGTAAAATCAAAGAAAGATCGTTAATCTCTTTTTGGGTTATTTTTGAAAAACTTGTAGTATGTTTTTTAGGACAAATCCAAAATTCGTATGGGTGTGAAGGTGCCCAAGGGCAAAAAGCAGTGAATCCCTCAGTTTGTAAAATTTGTCTAGGGCCTCCAGTTTCAGCTGTAACAGTTTGACACATAGCACAAACGCCTTTTTCATTCAAAATCTTATGTGTAGCTTCAGCTTCAGCTTCAATCACAGGTGGAATTGTAGAAAAGGTTAACACGTGAAGGTGTGGATGAGAAATTTCTGCACCTGCATCCTTACCATGATTGCCATAGATTGAAACATAGGTAACACCTTTTTGTGTATATAGCCATCTGAGTCGATCTTGAATAACAACTAGTACGTTTGACCATTGGTCAACATCGATTGTTGCAAAAGTATCTTTTTGGTTTGGAGAAGCAACTACAATATAATGATAGCCATAAGCAGGTTCACTATAATGAGGTTTATCACTGTAGGTGTTTTCTGCAGTTATTGAAACTGCTGGGTTTTTGCTTTCAAAAACCCTTATTGACCAATTTTTAACATAGTTATCCTCACTATCTTGGAGTCTTTGCAACATTCCATTTTTTGCAACCAGAGATAATACTGATGGATTTGTCATAGATTCATTTCCAGGAGAATATGGTGATTTTTTAGAATCAGTAATCTTACCGTTACCAGAAGTTATGATCATGAATCTTTCAAGAATAGGATCTTTACGCATGTTCCCCATAATAGATACCAAAAAAATTTACGTGTTAAAAGCTTTCTATAGATCGATACTTTTCAACTAGTACTCAAAAATTCCAAGCTTTAAAGTAACCAGATAAAATGTTTATGAAAGGAGCTGTTCAACATTACTAAAAATTCTGATGTTCATGTGGTTTATGTCTTATTAGACGGAGTTGGAGATCTTCCCCATCCTGATCTTAAAGGTAAGACACCGTTAGAGGCAGCTGTTACTCCAAATCTAGACAAATTAACGAAAAATGGATTGATGGGCGAGGTAATTTCTGTTGGAAAAGGAATTGCTCCAGAATCTGACATTGCTGTTTTCAACATGTTAGGATACAAATTTCAACATGAAGATTATGTTGGAAGAGGAGTAATTGAAGCAATAGGAGTTGGAATAGATTTCAAAGATGGTGATTTAGCATTAAGAGGAAACTTTGCTACACTAGATGATGATGAAGTCATTATAGACAGAAGAGCAGGAAGAACTATTGAAAGAGAAGATGCCTCAGAAATTGCAAATGAAGTTGAACAAAATGCAAGGTTTTCAGTTCCAAACACTTCGGTGGTTGTAGCCCCAACTATTGGCCATAGGGTTACAGTAAGAATACGATGCGAGGGACATTCCCTATCATCAAGTATCACAAATACGGATCCAGCATATTCACGAGTCTCAGGTATGGGCATAGCAAAAGCAGTTACGGATTATATGAAAATTGAAAAATGTCTTCCATTAAATGATTCATCTGAGACTAACTTGTCTGCAAAATTAGTTAATGAATTTACAGAACAATCGCTTAGTATTATGAAAAGAAGTGAGGTTAATCGTAGAAGAAAAGAAAATCATAAAAAACTTTTAAACAGTATTTTGTTGCGCGATGCTGGAAATAGGTATCCAGTGGTAACACCGATTAACGATTTGCACTCAATGAATTTTTCATGTATAGTCGACATGCCAGTGGAGTTGGGTATCTCAGAGGTTCTCAAAATGAAGGCATTTAATGCTGGAGGCTTGACGGATTATGAAGAAAAAGCTAGAGTTGCTGCAAAAGCTATGGAAACCCAAAATGCCATTTACGTTCATTTGAAAGGACCAGATGAATTTGGGCATGATGGCGATGCTTTTGGAAAAATGAAAAATATTGAAGAGATTGATCGAAGGTTCTTTGGAACTTTACTGAATAATATTGACACTAAAAAAGTATCAGTAATGGTGTCTGCAGATCATTCTACTCCATGCATTTACAAAGGACATAGTGATGATCCGGTACCTATTCTTGTTTCAGGAGATTTTATTAAAAAAGATGAAACTGTTAGATACACTGAGACAGAATCTAAAAAAGGAAAAATAGGTTTTCTTGAAGGCTCACAAGTTGTAAAAACCTGTCTAGAAATAATTAAATCAAAAATGTAGTAATTTTTCCAGAGATAATTATTTCATTTACTTTATTACGTAAACCATCCACATCTATATTGTGATATTGTCCTGAAGTATTTGCAAGCTTTTTTAATGCACGGTTTAGAATTGAAATACAAATTCCATTTTCGTTTTTCTGATAGTGGACCAAGGATGCAGCAACTAGAATGATTCCTTGAAGAAGATCTTTTTCTCCTTCGTAACATTTTTTCCAAACTCCTTCAAAAACCTCATGACATTCCCAAAATCGTTCGTCATTAAAATAAGAAATTCCATCTTTAATGGCGTCTTCTTTAGATATTTCTTCTTCTACAACATGCTTAGCATGATCAAGTTCTCCAAGTGGTTTCATTTTTGTAACTAAAACGTCTAAATTCTCTTTGTTTATTGAAACATCAAATTCTAAAAATTGTCTTGAAACTCTAGTATCACGTATTGTGACATTCATTCCTGAACAAAGATCTCGTGACTGATGAAGTAGTTCAGATGCATCTTTTGGAACATAATTTTCATTTTTCAAATGGAGCATAAATCTATCCATAAAGTAGAGCCGTTTTATTTTCTTAAATTTCTTCGTAATTTTTAATTAAATTTATATGAACTATAGAAAGGATTGGGGTACATGTCAATGATTGAGACCATAAGTGATGTTAAAAATTCATTTCTATCTAGAAGAGAGATAACATGTACTTTTGCCAGGGTTGGTGGAAAATTGAAAAAACTTGATGCCATAGACATGGTAAAAAAAGAATTCAAACTTGATGGAAAGTTCATTGTTCCTATAAAAATGAAAAATGATACAGGTAGGCCTTCAATTGTTGGTACTTTTTATGTATATGAGGATGAAAATCTTGCAAAAAAACAAATTAATCCTGTTATTTTCAAGCGTTTAGAAAAAGCAAAAAAAGAAGCTGAAAAACCTCCTGAGGTAAAAGAAGCTGCAAAACAGGATCAATCAAAAGAAGAGAAAAAAGAATCAAACCCTGTTGAGATAAAAGAAGAAACTCCAAAAGAAAAGCCTGCTGAGGAGAAAAGCTAAAAATGGCAGGAAAGAAAGGTTCCAGTCCAAATGTCTACAAATATTACAAGATCGAAGGAGAAAAAGCAACAAGAACTCGAAAAATTTGTTCACGTTGTGGAAAGGGAGTGTTTATGTCAGAACATAAAAACCGTCGAACCTGTGGCAAATGTGGCCTTACAGAATTTTCACAATAATTAAAGATATTTTTTCTTACGAAGTTTAGAATTTTTTACTTCTAATTGTTCAATCTTTTCTAGAAGAATTTGATCAAATTTTATTTTTGATATAGATTCTGTAGACAGTTTTACAATGTTGGTATCCAAAGTAATATTAGTTGTTGGAAGATCTCTTTTTATCCAAAAGTTAATAGTTTTATCCTCAAGTTTGAAATCTTTAAAACCAGCTGGAAATTTTTTTGTAATATGTAAAAGTAATGTTTTATCATTAAAAACTGCCCTTGGTTCAAAAAGTCTGGTACTATCAGCATAAACATTTTCAAATAGATTTCCAGATATTTCATCCGAAAGTAATTCCATTTTGGAGACCTTTCTTATCAAATCTAGATAATGTAGAAATTCATGTGCTAAAATGGAATGAATGGTTCCTTTCAGGCCGTAAGCAATTAGAGGGGAAGATATTTGAATTACCACTTGAAGTTGGTTTTCAAAAATTAATGGAATAGTTCTTGCAAAAAGTATCCCGTAATCATATGAACTAGAAGATGAAAGCACTATTGTTGGATCCACATAAGCAATTGGATAGTTTATGCCCGAGGCATTCTCGATTCTATTTATTCCTGAGATTGCTAAGGGAAATCTCTTAACAATTAAATCGAAAACATCATCTGGCAGGATTCCTTTTTTATGTGCTTCTTTAACTTTTATCAGTGGATCCAATGAAACAAGTCGAAAACTAGATGAATCAAATATAATCTAAGCTATGACGATTTCTCAGTAACTCTTTTTTTACTACTTTGATAGCTGATTTTATCCTTCAAATTAGAGGTGGGGGGAAACTACAGTTTGAGGCAGGCTAGTAATGTACCCTCATCTCAAAGATTAACCTAAATATTTAGTAAATCCACTTTATGAAAATCAAATTCTTTACACCTACATTTGTTTCCAAGAAGGTCACTAAGGTTAGGGTGAACGTTATTTCCTTCTACAAATCGCTTAATTGGAAGGCCCCCATCTGCAGTGAACCAAATCAAAAAAGACTTTGGAGAAGATTTTTTGAATTTTATCCGGTAGATAGATTTTTGAGTTCTTTTATTAGGTTTCTCAAAAATTTCTATAGAAGTTTTTTTAAGGGTTTTTAGAGGTTCGAGGCTTTTTTGTGTTAATTTATGTTCGGTAAGAATTGATAATTTAATTGTGGATCTAAAAGAGATTGCTTTTTTTGGACTTTTTGAAATAATCTTTAGATTATGAATTTCAATTTCATCTAAAGAATATTTTTTCAGTAATCTAGCTACTCTTTTCTTTGGATTAAATAACTTGACAAAAAAGGGTCTTCCATTTCCCAAAACAAGACTATTTTTATCTTCACCGCCAATCCAAGTTGTTTTTGTTTGTATACCAGAAAATTTTTCAAATAAGAATTCAGCAATTTTGCCTTCAACACTAGTAAAGTTTGAAAATCCATGATTATTGCACTGAAGACATCCTTTACCATTACAATTAATACATGAAGATTGTTTTTGTGGTAATCCACGATTTTTTTTTACATACCTTCCATATAGAATTAAAGTTCTGGTTTGTAATTCACATGAATCATTTTTAAAATTATATGTAAAAGTCAATTCAGGATTAAGAAAGTCAATCTTTTTTTTAGTTTTCATTGCAAATTTTTTAGATAATTCTTTCGTGATGCTGGTTTTAACACTATCAATTCCTTGAAGCTTAAATTTCGATCTAATGAGATCGTCTCTGTCAATAATAGATGGTTTTAGAATTGCTCCTAGTACGAACGTAGAAAATTCATAGTCTGATGATTGTGCTAGCATTCTGTCAACGATTGATTGTATGTGGGAGTGAATTTCTTTACAAATATAACAAATTTTTGATGATTTGAAATTTAATCGATTTTTAATTTTTTTCCCTAATAGTTGATTAGATGATAAGCCCATCTTTTTTGTAAATAATCTTCCTGTACAATTATCACAAATGTCATATTCATTTAGAATGATTTTTGCTTGAGATATAGATTGATCTAGAAGATTATTCCCCATTTTGATTTTTTGTCGTGAATACATATGGAATTATTTTAATTACTATAGTTAAAGTTCTATCCCAAGCCCATTTTTCTTAGAGCACCCTGCATCTGTCTTCCTTTAGATGCCTTCATCATATTTTTTGAATTGTTATAATTTTTTAAAAGTTCTTTTACTTCATGTTCTGGCCAACCCGAACCTCGCGCTATTCTTTTAATTCTAGATGATTTTATTAAATCAGGATCTGCTTTTTCTTCTTTATTCATACTTTGAATAATGTAACGCCATTTTTCCATTCGATCTTCGACTTGATCAAGTTGATCTTCTTTTACCATTCCTGAAAAGCCTGGCATACTTTCCAATAAACCCTTAAGTGAACCAACTTTGGTAACTTCTTCAAGTTGATAAAAAAAGTCATCCATGTTCATCTTTCCACTTGAGATTCGTTTTAGACGTACATCATCAGCTTCGCCTTCAAGTCTTTTAGCTAAATCTAATAGAGCTTGCAAATCGCCCATACCTAGAAGCCTTCCAACAAATCGTGTTGGAGAAAATTTTTCCAAGTCGTCAATTCGTTCACCAGTACCAATGTACATTATTTGAGCACCAGTTGCTGCTGATGCTGCAATTGCGCCTCCACCTTTTGCTGAACTATCTAGTTTTGTAATCACAATACCACCTACAGTCACAATTTTGTGAAATGCTTCTGCTTGAGAAAAACATTGTTGACCAATTGTTCCATCGATTACTAATAAGACCAAATCAGGTTCAGCTTCTTTGTTAATCTGAATCATTTCATCAAGTAGATCTTTTTCTTCTTTGTGTCGACCTGCGGTATCTATGAGAACTATATCAAGATTAGATTTTTCAAAATGTTTGAGTCCATTTTTGACTATAAGTGGAGAGCTTTTTGTTTTTTCTTCTCCATATACTTCAATATTTTCTTTCTCACAAGTTGTTTTTAGTTGAACCAATGCCCCAGGTCTGTAGGTATCGGCTCCTATGACAGCCACCTTGTAGCCTTGTTTAGTCAAAAATTTTGAGAGTTTACCAGTGATTGTAGTTTTTCCACTACCTTGAATACCAAGCAAAAGTATTTTGTTTAACTTTCCAGGTTTAAATGAGAATTCTGTTTCGTTTCCTAAGAGTTTGGCTAATTCGTCATACAGTATTTTTACAATGTGATCTTTTCGTGATAGGCCAGGAGGAGGATTTTCTTTAAGTGATCTCTCTTCAAGGTTTTTTGTTATTTCAAGTACTAATTTCACATTTACATCAGATTGTAAAAGTGCACGTTGTACATCTTTTGATAATTCTTTAATTAATTCCTCATCTATTCCTGAAGAATTTACTATTTTTTTTATTGCTGCACGTAAATTAGTTTTTAGATTATCTAGCATGATTATCTAATTTGGCCTCCAGTATTTCAAATCTTCCTCTATATCCATCCCAAATTTTCTTGGATTTTACAATTTTAATTGGATATGAAAACAATGGGCAATCTGTAACAAATGTTTCAGCCTCTCCACCTTCAAAACTTAGATTAAAGCCGTATTTTTTAGATAGTTTTTCCAAGGTGATCAGATCCTCTTTTGTAATCTCCTTACCTAACCAAGATTCATCTAATCCATCTGATGTTACACTAATTGGGATGAAATGAAATTTTGATTCAAGCAAATTTTCCATGTATTCTTTTTCATTTTTTTTCCATAATGGTGAAATCAAAGTAATTCCAAGGCTTTGAGAAATTTGTTCAAATTTTTTTCTTTGAAACTCACTTAGTATTCCTCCATGAACAATGCCTTGAATTGCAAATTTTTCTTTTGCTTGAATTAAAATTTCTTTTAGAGTTGCAGCCTCGCTATTGGGGTTAGTCGAATCAACTTTGATCAAAATTTGTGGAATCTTCATTGATTCGGACTGTAATTTTGTAAATTGTATATTAGGATAGTGAAGTAATTTACTTTCCTCAGATTTAGGAAAAATGGTGACTATGCAAACTACTTCATGTCCTGCCATTTTTGCTTTATAGATAGAGAATGTACTGTCTTTACCTCCAGAAAATAATACTGCTACTTTCATAAAATATCGTAATGGTAAGCTATATTTCATTTTTTGAATGTATAAAATGAAAAGCCGTGGATGCTTCAAAACTCATAATCTTCATCATCAAATCAGATGGCTTTTCCAGTCATCATCAGCACCCAACTTATGGTTTAGTTTGGATTATT
>BFAR01000085.1 GCA_008974855.1 archaeon MnTg01 | reverse complement strand
TTCTTTTCTTCTTTTTTAGCTGTAACTTTCTTTTCTTCTTTTTTAGCTGTAACTTTCTTTTCTTCTTTTTTAGCTGTAACTTTCTTTTCTTCTTTTTTAGCTGTAACTTTCTTTTCTTCTTTTTTAGATGGAGCTTTCTTTTTCTTTAATTCTGCTTTAAGCTTCTCTAGTTCTTTTTTGGTTTGTTCTATTTCATCAGTAGAATCTGATATTGATTTTTCTTTTTTTTGTGCCATAAACTTCTCTCAATAACTTAAACTTAGTTCAAATTGAAATATTAAATCAATATATACCTGTTTTTTATTTAACAATAAATCTCTCACTTACAGTCAGACTTTTTTGGTATGTTTTATCGTTAATTTCTGAAACGATCTCATACTCACCTGGGCTAGATATTAATTCAGAAAAATCATCGTCTATAGGCATTGTAAGATCATTTTTTTCATAACATTGATCAAAAAAACCACTTTGAGTAACTACTTCCTTAGGTACTTTGGAAACATCAAAAATTGTAATGTATAAATCTCCACAATCAAAAAGTGATTCTAATACTGATACCGATATTTCAATTGGTTTTGAATTTGAATATTCTTTCTGTAACCCAATTATTGTCATTGCTCCAGAAGATCCTACAAATTTATCAGAAAAATCAAAAGGCATCATATTAAGTTCTCTTTCAGGTTTTTTTAGGACCTCACCAAGTACTAGTCCTCCAAAAAATATTGAGGCCACTGCAGGAATTAAAAAAACAAAATAAACTCCTCTCCTAACAGCCAATTTCAATTTAAGAATAATAATTCCCTTATATCTATTTAGTAATGACAAAATTGTTCAGTATAATTAGGTAGTATAGGTTAAAACATAGAATCATAAAAAGCGATAAGATGAGATTAAGGAAATTTAGGGTTAGAGCATTTCGATGTATTCATGATTCTGGAGAAATAAAAGTAGGAGATTTGGCTGCATTTGTTGGAAGAAACGAGAGTGGAAAAACTACAATCTTAGAAGGCCTTACATTATTGAATCGAGACAAGGAAATTTCAGAACTTGATCTATGTGATGAAATGTCTGAAGAATTAAAAAACGAGATAAATATTGCAGATGGGGAGTTTGAGCTCACAACAAATGAAACTCAACTGATAAAGGAAAAGTTTCCTAATATCCCAGAAATAAAAAAATTAAGAATTTTTAGAACAAATAAAAAATCAAATACGCAGTATGATTTTGGTCCGATAAAAATTAGTAAAGAGGAAAATAAAGCACTAAACTCTTGGGAAAATTTTGTTGAAAATATTTTAAACTTTGTTGAAAGTATTCCTAATCACATAAGAATAAGACTTGATACAAAATTCTTTGAGGGACATCCCCCAGAAAATAAAGAATTTTTTGACTCAAATATTAAAGAGTTTAGTAATAGTATTCATGTCTTAGCGTCTGAGGAGCCACATATTATCTCAGAATGGGAAAAAATTTCTGAAAATACAGAAGACATTTTTGATAAGCTTCTAATAGGAACTTCAGAATTAACTGCCTTAGAAAATTTTATTGGAGATCAGTTGCACCCTCGTTTTGTTTATTTTTCTGATTATAAAAAAATCTATGGAAACATAAATCTTAATGAATACATTAAAGAATACAAAGGTCAACGAATAGAAGGAATTGAACATGTTGAAGAATTTGATAAAGCGGAAACTGTTAAGAACTTATTTTATTTAGCAGAATTAGACATTGAAGGTTTAGAAGAATATTATAATAGTCCTTCAAAATTAATTAAATATCTCAATGCTGCAAGCAACAGATTAACTGCAAGACTAAATCCTGCCTGGAAAGGAGATCCCATCCATGTAGATTTACGATATAATCCCGGAAATATAATGAGCGTCGTAATTTCTGACATTCATAAAGATGGTACGGTCACTAACACAGGTTTGCTTAACAGAAGAGCAGAGGGTTTCAAATGGACTTTTTCTTTTATTGTGAATTTTGCTGCAGAGACTCAAAGATCAGAGCTTAAAGAGGCAATTTTACTTCTTGATGAACCTGCTCGAAACTTACACCCAATTCAACAGCGTGGAATCTCTGATCTTTTGAAAAATCTTGCAGGTTCTAACCAGGTCCTATATGCTACACACTCTCCTTTCATGATTTTTGATTATACACCAGGAAATTTGTTAGTAGTTGAGCTTGATAAGAGAAAACATCTAAGCAAAATATACTATGATTATTGGAATGCAAGTGATGACACTCTCACACCAATTTTGTATGGGTTATCACGAGGTCTAGTTGAATCCATTGTAGATAGAGAAATCGGCACTAATTCAAGACCTGTAATAATTGTAGAAACAATGTCTGACACAATGTATCTTAATGCATTTGATAAATTTTTAGAAGATCCTAATATCTCGATGAATCCTCTTAACATTGTAGCAGCTTATAATAAAAATTCAGTATTACCACTAGCAATATTTTATAGAGATCATGGTTACAAAACATTCATCCTGCTTGACAATAGTGAAGAATCAAAAAAAATCTCCACACAGTTGACTGCTAATGATTTTTCTCAAGTTCAAACTATATTTTTTGAATTAGGAGGAAAACCAATTCAATCAATTGAAGATTATTTAGCAATAGATGATTACTTGTATTCAGTTAATCAGACATATGAAATAATCTTAAGACGAGAAGGATTTAGTAATTTGACTAATGAAGATGTTTTATCACGAGGTAAAAAAGGAATTATCGACAATCTAAATGCAATCTGGCATGAACATAAAGGAGATGATTGGGGAAAATTTGATAATGAAGAAATTACAAGATACATTTGTGAAAAAATCACTTTAAATGAAGCTGACTTTTTGACTGATAAAACAAAAGATCAGTTCAGAACTTTGTATCGATTAATTGCAGAAAGGATTCGTCAACATCAAAATCTTGTTTCAAGTGCAAAAATTGACAGAGCCCCCAAAGCTAAAGTTTGAGCAATTGGTTATTAATTTACTTTACTAGGAATTTATTCCAAATAATGAAAAACAAAAAACCCCAAAAGCAGTTAAGGTTTAATTTGGAGGGAGAGATTTTTGAATTATATGCATTTATCAAATAAGGTAATTTTTCTTTCATTCATTTTCATTGCATCCCTATTTACAATCGTATCTGCTCAAGAAGTTTTTGCTCAAGAATCATTGGTTACAGCAAAAAGTATAGGCTTTGAAGAAACAACAATTATAGAATTTCAAAATAATGACAATACATCAGAGATTGATACCTTCCGAATATGGTTAGGTAGCGATTTTAACTTCAAATCTTTTAAAACAGAACGTGGATGGACAGGAGAAAAAACACCCCAAGGAGTTATAATTTTCACTACTTCGACTTCATTAAAGTCTGGAGAAATTGTAAAATTTGGAATAAAAACTGATAAACCAAAACCTGGTATAAATTGGAAAGCTCTGACAGATTCTGGTAAACAAATAGCAATTGGAAAAACACTAGTGTCTGAATCTTCTGTTATTGAACCTGGTGTGGAAACTTCTTCAACTAACATGGGAGTCCTAGAAGATTCTATATTTAGATTAATTCCAGAAAAACCAAGTGTTGGTTCAAGTATTAGAGTAACAGGAGATGGTTTTGGATCAAATCAACAACTTGATTTTTATATTGATTCTAAAAAAATTGAATCCTTCAAAACAGATGGTAATGGTCACTTTATATTTACCAGTGCAATTCCAGAAAATCAAAAATCAGACAGGGTGGATTTTAAAATAAAAGATTCTAAAGGAAATGAAAAATCCATCAGTCTTAGGATTGGTGAAGAAGGTGATCGAATGGGTTCATCACAAGATATACCTCTTACCATTAATCCAACACCGCCCATTGTTCATAGAGGAAATTCCATAACAGTAACTGGAACAGGTCCTCCTGGAACTACAGTTACCGGTATAACAAAAAATGAAAGTGGTGATGTAGTAACAACAATTGCAATTGATGTAGATTTAGATGGAAAATGGTCCTATGATGCTTTGATTCCTATAGATACACCATTTGGAAAATATACTGCAGAGATTACGGATGGAACTAATGTAAAATCACGTTCATGGACTGTAGAATCATCAAAACTAATTGAAATTCTACCAACAAAATCAATTTTTGAACCTGGAGACACTGTAACGTTTAATGGAACTGCCAAGCCTAATGAAGAATTAGAAATTGTTGTAGAAGATCCTCAAGGATCTGAATTCTATTCTGATGTTATTAACGTGAGTTCCTCAGGAGAAGTGGATATACAGTTTACTACTCTCCCATCAACCATTCAAGGAACCTATGTCTTATTTGCTTCCCAAGGAGAGGACATAGATATTGTTCTAGTTGGTTTAGGTGAACCACCAGTAGAAAAGCTGATAATAAAATTTGATA
>BFAR01000084.1 GCA_008974855.1 archaeon MnTg01 | reverse complement strand
TGCAACAAAGGGCGCCCCGGTTTTAGAGCCAAATGAGGATTCGGCTAAAATACCAATGAGTTTGTGTGAGTCAGAACCGGGGAACATTTTATTATTTTTATTCATTTTTTTTCTAAGAATTAAAATTACCATATTATCAAAATTACAAATGGTAAACTACTGGTTATCTAAGCAAGACTAAGTAGGCCCGTGGTAACTATTTTTCTCCATTAAAAAAAGAAAAAAAATTTAAAAACTGGGAACTTTTACGATTTCTAAATTATCTATTAATGTCAGTCCCTAAACAAATTTGCCTGCTATAATCAAGATTTTCCCTCGATAAAAACAGATTAGCGATAGGTTTATTGATATAATCGTAATTTTATACAAAAGTATGGCAACTGCCTATGTCTTAATAAACTGCGAACTAGGTTCCGAAGAATCAATTATCGAGCAACTAAAAAGCTTAGAAGGAGTAAAAGAAGTTCATGGGACTTTTGGTGCTTATGATATTTTAGCAAAAATTGAATCTGGAACTGTTGAAACACTAAGAGAAACAATTACTTGGAAGATTAGAAAAATCGAAAAAATTCGTTCCACTTTGACCTTAATGGGTATTGAAGGTCAAACTTAGTAATTTTCTTTCTTCCTATGTTACTGCATTTTATTTTTGTAATAAAAGAAAGTGATCTTGGTAAACGCGACAAAGAATTTGAATACGTACAACAAATGTCAGAATTTTTTAAGACTTGGATACTGAAAAATTTTTCAAAAGAATTTGATGTTAAATCAGATGTAATGATAACCAAAAAAACTAGTTTATTTCAAATGTTGGATACATATCAATTGCTCAGAGATCATAGAGAGCGAGGAGAAGACGTTTATCATTTCTACCTCACACATTTTAGACCTTTTTGGACAGACTGTACCTGTGAAGGTTATCATGCTGAAAATTTTGGAATGTCACTATGGCAAAAACCAACAAATGATGATAATATTTTGTATATTGCTGAAAAGAACTGTACAACTGTTTCTCATGAAATTGCTCATGAACTTTTAAGACAGGTGGGTAACAAAAAATATGTGGATTTAGTTCATGATGTGTGGACTAAACATCTATTTGCTAGTTTGTCTTTTGAGCAATACGGAAAAAATTTTGAAAAAACTACTGATAAACCTTATTTTTTAACAGTTGATACATCAAGTTTCAGGCAATAGCATAAACTTTACTCGATCAATACATCAATGAGTAAGCCAAAGTTTTACAAAAATAAGGGAACAAACTGGTATTGGTTTAACACTTTGTAACTGAATAAATTCTATTTTCAAAATTAGCAGTTTTGAATTCTAATTTATTTTCTGGATCTTGATTTCTAGAGCTACTTAATTTTTCGAGTTCTACTAACGCATCTCCTTTGAATCCAACCGATGAACCATATACTGCATCAGTAAACATAGTACCATGATCTCCTTTTTTAACATCATCTGCAATAGCATAGAATTTTTCAAGTTCTCTTTTTTGAACAGGTGTCCCAGTAGCTTTATTGAAAGCAATTGCAATGTACATTCCATTACTCTTAACTGCTACCTGAATTTTATGATTTTTTCCAGATGCTCCTGGTATAGTTTCATTAATTAGAATTTCACATTTATGATACATACTGGAAATATATGCAAAAAATCGATATTGAGCAAATTTGCCTTTATCATCTTCTTGACAATCAACAAATACCTTATGCAAAACCTGTAATGCTGAATCATTCATACTTTGTAATCTATCATCAATTCGTCCTCTTTCAAGCAAATCTGAATCGCAATCTTTTGCAACTAAGGCAAGAATAAATTCAGGTAAATTGTAATTTTTCAAAGCTGCTACAAATGACCCAGCCTGCGACATACCAAAACTTGGAAAACCCTTATTGACCATTTCTTATTAAAACACCACTTTTTTCAAGAAAATATGATTATCAAATATTGTTTTCTTATACAACTATTAAGAAAAATGGTTTTTCGCTTATAATTGTTAGGCTGTTTTACATAACAAAACAGTCATAAAATTATTTTTAGTAAAAAATTATAAATTTTAAATTCTCTAAACAAACTTGAATAAGTATGGAAATAGAAAGTACTCCAGAACTTGTATCAAAGGTTTATAAAAAAACTAAAGAAAATATTTTAAATTTTCGAAAAATCGTAGGCAGGCCTCTTACATTATCTGAAAAGATTCTTGCAGGACATCTTGTAGAAATGAAAACTAAAAATCTGGATGAAGGTACAACCTATATCTACCTTAATCCTGATAGAGTTGCCTTACAAGACGTTACAGGTCAAATGGTTCTATTACAATTTATGCAAACTAGTTTGAAACAAACAGCAATACCGACAACAGTTCATTGTGATCATCTAATACGTGCACAAATTGGAGGAGAATCAGATACTAAAACTGCACTTGATGAAAATAGTGAAGTATACAAATTTTTAGAATCAGCGTCAAGCAAATATGGAATTGGTTTTTGGAAACCAGGAGCTGGTATAATCCATCAAG
>BFAR01000083.1 GCA_008974855.1 archaeon MnTg01 | reverse complement strand
ATTGGTTCGTAGGCTGCAGGATTTCTCAAGATTGCTGCTAAATGAGTACCAGCTTTGTGTTTGTATGCTGCAGAACCTACAATTGGTTTTGAGTCATATGGTTTGATTGAAGTATATTGTTCAATTAGTCTTGATAGATCCATTAGCATATCCAATCTAAAATCATTTTGTGATTTGTATAAATAAGTAAGTGCTACAGCTGTTTCTGCAAGAGCTGGAATGCCAGTTCTTTCTCCAATACCATCAATTGTTGTATGAATTTGATCAGCACCACCATCACATGCTGCAAAAGCATTAGCTAATGCAAACCCAATATCATTATGAACATGTGCATCTAGTGGCACATCAATTTCTTTTCTAACAGATTGAACAAAATTATACATACCAATGGGTCTCATTATTCCAACTGTATCTGGTAAACTAATTCGATCAACTCCCGCTTCTTCAATTGCTTTACAAACTTCAAGCAAAAACTTTGGTTCAGCCCTACTACCATCTTCTACAGTAAATCTAATTTTTAGTCCGTGAGATTTTGCATATTCTACAGTTTCTACAGCTCTCTTCAATGCTTCCTCTCGAGTAATTCTTAATTTGTCTTTAAGATGAATATCTGAAATTCCAAGGTATGCCGCAGTCCATGTTGCGTCACATTTTAAAGATATGTCGATATCTTCTTTTAACGCTCTTCCATGAGAAACAATATCTGCTTTTAATCCTTGTTTGATGATTGTTTTAGTGGCCTCAAAATGATCCTTGGAAACCACTGGTGAAATTTCAATTTGATCTACCCCAAAATAATCAAGCATCCATGCTATCTGTATCCTTTGTTTGATAGTAAATGACACTCCAGGATGTTGTTCTCCTTCTCTAAGTGTACTATCTAAAATACGAATTTTTTTTGTTTTTTTATTAAACGCGTTATACTCATTTGCATAGTAATTCGGATCGTTCATTGCGAATTTAGGTGTAAAGCAAATAGAATATAAATATATCCGTACTAATATCGTCGATTATTGATGTTTTAGAATCTAAATTAGCAAATAAGAAAAAATTTGATCCGAATCTCGTTTAGTCTAATGTTCGAAGAATTATAACTGAATTTGAATCAGTTACCCCTGGAATTTTTCTTAATGCATCTATACAAGTGTTAATATCATTGATGTTTGGAGCAGAAATTATTACCGTAATATCATATTGTCCAGTAATTTCATAAACTGTTTTAACTCCTTCCAATTTTGTAATCTTTGATGAAACTTTTGACGTATCCATTGCAGAATCAACTGAAATTAAAACAATTGCACTTGTACTGTTTGAATCACTTACTTCAAGTGTAAATTTTTTTATTGTTCCATTATCTACTAAATTTTTTACTCTTCGTCTTACTGCTGATTCTGATAATTTTAGTTTTTTACCAATATCTACAAACGACTCTCGTGAATCATTTCTTAAAAACTCAATTATCCTTTCATCGATCTTATCTCTAAACATTTTTTCGTTTCTCCTCAGCACTAAGTAAAACATCTAATGTTTCTAAAACCTTTGTAATATCTTCTTCGGAAATTACAAGTGGAGGTAATAATCTAATGATATTTCTACCTGAATATAATAACAATACGCCTTTTTCAATCCCATCCATAAGAATATCCTTTACTTCGTATTTTAATTCTATTCCAATCATTAATCCCTTACCTCTAATTTCTCGAATAATTTTGTGTTTTTCTTTTAATTGATCTAAACCATCACGAAATATTTTTCCCATCTTTTCTGCATTCTCAATTAAACCATCTTGGGTAAGTGATTGAATAGCAGCTATTCCAGCTGCACATGAGAGAGGGTTACCACCAAAAGTAGACGAGTGTTCTCCTTTTTTAATACATGCAAGAATATCTGGGCGAACTAAGGTTGCACCCATGGGTAGTCCTCCAGCAATTCCTTTTGCAAGACACATAATGTCTGGAGTTGTATTCCAGTGTTCGCATGCCCACATTCGGCCTGTTCTACCCAATCCTGATTGTATTTCGTCAAAAATTAGAAGAATTCCTTTTTCATCACAAAGTTTTCTTACGTCTTGTAAAAATCCTTCTGGGGCTACCTGAATTCCACTTTCACCTTGGATTGGCTCTAAAATCACAAATCCAGTATCTACATCAATTTTTGAACGTAATGCATCAATGTCACCAAAAGAAGAAAATGTAACCTTCTCAACCAATGGCTGAAAATCTTTTCTATATTTTGGATTAAACGTTAGTGATAATGCTCCCATTGATTTTCCATGATATGATCCATTCATGGCAATCATTCCTTTTTTATGAGTAAATTTTCTTGCAAACTTTATTGCGGCTTCTACTGCTTCAGCACCACTATTGTTAAGATGAACTTGGGATAAATTTTTTGGAGCAATATTGATTAAACTTTCAAGAAATTCTTCTCTTGTTTTATTATACAATGAACTATGAACCGTAATTATTTTTTCTAACTGTGATTTTATTGCATTGACAACACGTTCATTTCTATGTCCTACTAATGCAACTCCATATCCTCCCATGCAATCTATGTACTCTTTTCCCTTTGTATCCCAAACATGCGAACCTAATCCTTTATCTATTGTTACTGGGAATCGCTGATACAGATTTCCCATGAACTCTTCTTCAGTCATTTTTGAATTACCGTGCATTGATCATGAGCAATAGCTGATGATATAGGATTTTCTTTTTGTCCATTTGCAATTAAAGCCTCCTTTACTCCCATATCTAATGCTTCAGTAGCAGCCAAAATTTTTTTTTCCATACCTGGACCAATTTTAGGTCGTATTTTTTTTGCTTCTTCTAGGGTGAGATTTTTTACTAATTTATCATCCATCAAAAGTCCATCGACGTTTGTGATAAACAGAACTTTATCACTTTGAACTTTTGCTGCAACATAGGCTGCTGCTCTATCCCCATCTACATTAAGAAATTCTGATTCTTCTGAAAGTGCAATTGGGGCAATCACTGGAGTAAATCCCTGTTTTAATAACGATTTAATCAACGAATCATTTACATTGGTAATTTTTCCTGTATATCCACCATCGATTGCCTGTTTACGACCTTTTTCGTTTACAATTAATAATTTCTTTTTTCGGTCAGCTTGAATTATTTTACCATCTACTCCAGATAGGCCCACGGCATTGATTCCATTTTGCTGAAGCATTCTTACAATTGTTTTATTTATTCTACCAGACATTACCATTGTAAAAATTTCTGCAGTTTCTTTGTCAGTGTATCTGCTTTTAATTCCACTAGGTGATGTAACAAATTTTGGTTCTTTCCCTAACTGCTTACAAACTTTTGTAACTTCCTTTCCCCCTCCATGAACAATTATCACTCCTTCTTTCTCTGTAAATTTTTTGATGTCTGAAATTGTAGTTGGATGTAAATCATCTACCACACTACCTCCAATTTTGATTGTAATCATTTGTTATACTGGTGTAAGTGGAGTATATTTTAGACCTTCCATTTCATCAAAACCTGACATTATGTTCATGTTTTGTATGGCAGACCCTGCTGCACCTTTCATTAGATTATCTGATGCTGATAATGCAATGAGTCTATGATTATCTTCGTCTATATCAAAACCAATATCACAAAAATTCGAACCAACTAAGAATTTAGGATCTGGGAATTTGTATAATCCTTTTTTATCTCGAATTAATCTGATAAACTTTTCATTACCATATGCTTCACGATATAATTTCCATACTTCTTTTTCTTCAAGATCTTTTTTCATGAATGTATGATTAGTACATAAAATTCCACGCACAACATCAACTGCATGGGGACTCATTGACACATGAATTTTTTTCCCAGCAATTTCACTTAGTTCTTGTTCTATTTCTCCAGTATGTCTATGCTTTGCAGGTTTGTATGGACGAATAACTCCTGCACGCATTGCATGAGCTGTACCTGCGCCAGAGCCTGCACCAGATGATCCAATTTTTGAATCTACCACAATATGCTCTAAATCAATTAAATCATTTCTTATAAGAGGAGCTAAAGCAAGAATTGAAGTTACTGCCATACATCCAGGGCATGATACAAGTTGTGAATTTTTAATTTTATCCCTGTGAAGTTCTGGAATTCCAAAAACAGATTTTTTTAAATAATCTGGATGAGGGTGTTTCCAACCATACCATTTATCATAATCTTCCTGATTATGTAATCTATAGTCTGCACTAAGATCAATGATTTTCATTCCTCTATCATAAAGTGTCTTTACAATTTCTGTTGCTGTTCCGTGGGGAACTGCAGTAAATACTAAATCACATTTGTCTGATATTTTATCATAATCAAGTTCCGAAAAAGTAAGATCTGTGAAACCTTTCAAACTTGGCTGAACTCTGTGCAGATATTCTCCAGCGTGCTGTCTTGAGGTGACCATTGTTATTTCTACTTGAGGATGATTTACCAATAGACGTAGTGTTTCTCCACCAACGTATCCTGATGCACCAACTACTCCTACTTTCATCAATATCCTCTTCGTACTTGGGTATAATTTATTTCCTAGTTGAATTTAAGGCAAACTCAACCATTTCTTTTGGAATATTCTTCTTTGCAACTTTTGCTAATCCCTTAAACTCAACTGTATTATTTACTTCATGAACTACCAATCCATTTTTTTCATCTTCCATCAAATCCACGCCTAAAATTCCCCCTCCAACTGCTTGAGACGCTTTTACACAAACATCTTCTATTTCTTTTGTAATATCACATAGCTCAGGCTCAGCTCCTAATGCAATGTTTGTCTTAAAACCCCCAGATGATTTTCTATACATAGCAGCGATGACTTGATCTCCTACTGTAATTACACGAATGTCCCTAGGAGGTCGTTTAACTAATTCTTGAAGATAAAAAATCCTGTCATGTGGTCCATTAGTTAACTCACGTAACTCAAACATTGCTTCTGCTGTATCATTGTCTTTTAATTGAATGACTCCTCTTCCCCAACTTCCAATTACTGGTTTTAACACTAAGGGAAATCCAACTTTTTCCAGATTTTCCTTTGCAGCGTCTGCAGAAAATGAGAAATATGTTTTAGGTGTTGGAACATTATTTTTTTTTAAACACAGAGACATGATAAGCTTATTTCCACAATTGCTTGCTACAACAAATTTGTTAATCACAGGAACATCTAAGAATTCAAGACAAGCTGTAAAATGAAGGCCTCTAAAATAACTTATACATCGTTCTAAAACTACATTTCCAAAATCATAATCATTTTTTTGACTGTCAGTATTGAATTGTGTAATTTTAGCATCAAGCATAGTTGTATTGTGACCAAGCTCAATTGCTTGCTTTTCAAGCATCTTTTCTTCCGACCTAAGTCGGTCAAAAACGATACAGATTTTTGACAATTACTCTCCCCAATCTTCGCCTACAGTTTCTGCTTGTTTTAATTCGACGTTTACTCCCTCTTTCTTAGAGATTTCAAAGTCGGCTCCACAATCAGGACAGGAGACAATTTCTCCTACAGCGGCGTCATCAGGGATGTTTAGACTTGCATCACATTCAGGACAGTTCATCGATTTAATTCACCAACTTTTTTTGTTATTTATTAGCTTCTGTTGACTGCATTCCCCACAATTCAACAAAACCTTTAGCCAATTTCTGGTCGAAAGTAGAACCTTTTCCATAAGTTGCGATATCATGTCTATACAATGAATGCCTTGATTTACGTCCTACCACTCGTAAACTACCTTTGTACATCTTCAGTTTTACAGTTCCACTAACACGTTTTTGAGTATGATCGATAAAGGAATCTAAATCCCTTTTTAGCGGATCTTCCCATAAACCAGAGTAAATTAACCATGCCCACTCATCATCTACTAATGATTTGAATTTTGTTTCATGTTTTGTATGAACCAATTTTTCTAAATCCGAGTGAGCTTCAATTAGACAAGTTGCTGCAGGTGTTTCATACACTTCACGTGACTTAATTCCTATCACTCTGTCTTCAATATGATCAACTATTCCAATTCCAGCATCTCCTGCCTTTTTGTTAAGATACTTTATTAATTGAACAGGGCCTTTAGATTTTCCATCTACTGCAATTGGAATTCCTTTCTCAAATTTTATTTCGATATAGCTTGGTTTTGCAGGTAAATTTTTTGTCTTGACCCAAATGAATGCATCTTCTGGAGGTTCTCTGTATGGATCCTCTAATACTCCGCCCTCAATTGCTCTTCCCCAAAGATTCTGATCAATACTAAATTTTTTAGCTACATTATCGATTTTAATTCCATGTTTTTTTGCAAACTTTAATTCAGTTGTCCTATCTAAATTCAAATCCCTAATTGGCGCAATGATTGGAAGATTTGATCCTGCACGCATTGTAATATCAAACCTTACTTGATCATTTCCTTTTCCAGAGCATCCGTGTGCAAGAGCCGTCACCTTTTCTTTTTTTGCAATTTCTAGAACCTTGTTTGCAATTAATGGTCTTGCAAGTGCAGTAGAAAGACAATATTTTTTTTGATATAATGCATTTGCTTTAATTGAAGGAAAAATGTATTTTGTAACAAATTCTTTTTTGGCATCTATATTGTAGTGTTTTTTTACTCCGAGTTTCTTGGCCTTG
>BFAR01000082.1 GCA_008974855.1 archaeon MnTg01 | reverse complement strand
CTCCAAAAAAGATAATTGAAAATGAAAAAAACAAATTAAATGAAAATTTTGAGATAATTCAAGTAATTGATCTTAGTCCCTATGATAAAGATCACGCAATGGTTATTGCAAAATATTTAGAAAAAAATTAAATTTATTTTAGCATAGCTTGAACTGGTTTCCAGCTTTTTCTAACAAAACTTGGAATTTCTTTCTTATCAGATATGTATTTAGATACAAAATTAATAGTTTTTTTATCAGATGGGTAACCGCTTCCCAAGTCATGTACTTTTCTTAATTTTGCTATAGCTTTGTCTCGATTAACTTTAGCAACAATGGATGCAGCAGAAACTATAACAAATCTACTGTCTGCATGATGATACGACCTAATTTTTCCTTTTTTTGCCATTTTGTTAATTACTTTTCCATATCTTTTAGGATTGACATCACAAGAATCAACGTATGAGATATTAGGTTTGAGTTTTGAAATTACTTTGGCCATGTATTTTGCTTCCAAAAAATTTAGCTGATGTTTTTTTACGCTGCGATCTATTGTTTTAGGATTGATTCTAGCAATATAGTAATCATCTGCATACTCGATAATTTTTTTGTAAAGTCGTTCTCTTGCTGCAGGAGTAAGTTTTTTAGAATCTTTAATACCCATTGAGGAAAGTTTTCTAATCTTTGAACGTTTTAGAGAAACACCAGCAATTACTAGAGGACCCAGTAAAGAACCACGTCCAGCTTCATCTACCCCACAAATGAGCACAAAGTGCAGTAAAAATTTACGCGTATTAAACCATTTTAGTTAAACTTTCTCGTGACTTGATCATTAAATTTATCTAAATTTTAAAATGATTTAGTTTTTTGTGTATTATTTTCCTCTAAATGGTAATCATTGGTTTGTAATTAGAATAATTTGTATACCATTATAGGTGAAATAATTTTAGAATTCTTATTGCAAACTTCAGTAAAAGAAATCATAGAAATAACTGAAGGTACGACTAAAATTCTTGTACCACGTGGTTCTATAGATGAAAAAGTTCCACCAAGAGACTATGCGTTTTTTAATCCTCTAGCAAAATTAAATAGAGATTATTCAATAATTGCATATTCAGCTTTTTGGAAAAATTTTGATGGTCCAAAAATTTTTCTTGATGGCCTATCAGGAATTGGTTCTAGAGGACTAAGAGTAGCAAATGAAATAAAATATTCAGAAAAAATAGTTTGTAATGACGCAAATCCTAATGCAATAAAACTTTGTACAGAGTCTACATCACTTAACAATTTAAAAAATTTAGAAACTTCTGAAAATGAAGTTTGTAAATTCTTTAATGTATATTCTATAAAAGATAAAAGAGGATCAATTGTAGATCTTGATCCGTTTGGTTCGCCTACAAAATATCTTGATTGTGCTATTAGAGCAACAATGCATGGTGGCATACTCTCTATTACTGCAACTGATCTACAGGTTCTACATGGATTATTCAAATTAGCGTGTAAACGAAAGTATCACGGGATTCCTGTAAAGACAAAATATTCAAATGAAATTGCAATTAGGTTAGTTTTAGGCTGCTTATGTCTAGTCGCATATAGGATGGATGTTCAGATAGTTCCACTTTTTGTAGATAATGCTATGCATTACTACAGAACGTATGTGAAGATACTGAACAGGCCATCACAGGAAGATAGTATTGGATACATACTTCATTGTAAATCTTGCGGAAATAGAGGTATTGCAAAAAATCAGAGTTTGGAATGTGAACTATGTAATTCTAAGAATGAGATTGCAGGTCCTTTATGGATTGGAAAACTTTTCAATAAAGAATTTGTCCAGTCAATGCTAGAAGAAATTCCAAATTATTTAGTAGATAAAAGATGTGAAAAAACTTTGCAAAAATGTATTTTAGAGTCAGACATGCCAGGTACTTACTTTACATTAGATGAAATAGCTTCCAAAGCAAATACTGCACCAATGGGATTAGATAAGATAGTAAAAAAATTAGAAAAAGAAGGATATCAAGCTAGCCCAACTTCACTTAATCCTACTGGTTTTAGAACAAATTGTACAATCGATAACATTTGTAAATTATTTTTAAATTAATTGTGATATCCAAGACAAATACAATATAATTCACTGCTGGGTTTTCTACTTGCTAAGGGTTTTGTCATTTTTACCTTGGAAAATTTTTTCTTGATATACTGATAAAATTCTTGTGTGTATTCTCCATCAAAAATCTTGAAAAGTGCATTACCTTTTTTTGCTAATACATGTTCCATAATTCTAGCTGCAGAATAGTTTAATGAGATTTGTTTTGCATGATCAACTGACCAGTTTCCAGATACCTGTGGGGATAGATCACTAATAACTGACCTAACTTTTCCACCAAAATACGAATCTATTTCATCAATCATATCGTCATTTTCTATATCGCCTCTAATAATTTCAGCACCACGTATTTCCTCAACATAAGAGATGTCAACGCCCATTACTTTGCCCTGATTTCCAACAAGCTTTGTTGCAACTTGTGTCCATCCACCTGGAGCACAGCCTAAATCAAGTACATTAAATCCACTTCCAATAATTCGGTACGATTTGTTAAGTTCCTTTAGTTTGAATGCAGATCTACTTCTGTATCCTTGTTCATGCGCAAGTTTTCTATAGTGATCTTTTCTTGCATCAATTAATTTCATTTGGCCTTCTTTGATTTTGTAATAGATATTAGAACCCAATCCTCAATTAGTTGACAGCTTCTGGGACTAATTTCACCTTCAAGAGAACATTTTTGTTCTACTGGACATGTTAAGCATGGTGCATTTTCAATTGATTCAGTACTAACAGGAGTTTTTTTGATAATTAATTTATACGTCCATCTACCTTTTTCTAGAATTTTATCTCTTGAAATTATACCTAATCTTTCTAATTTAAGGGCTAATCTAGAGCCATCTCTACTTGATAATTTTAGTTTTTTCCACAACTCACTTTGAAGCATTCCATCTGTTTCATATTTTATTACAATATCACATACTTTGTTTGTTAATTTCTCCATATCCATTTTTTCAATTTGAAAATTTTGAATTTCTTCATCAGAAAGTTGCTCTTCTAATTCTTCTTCATAGGTTTTCTTTTCTTCTTTTTTAGGTGGAACATTTTTTTCTTCTTTTTTAGATGTAGTTTTCTTTTTCTTTTCTTCTTTTTTAGCTGTAACTTTCTTTTCTTCTTTTTTAGCTGTAACTTTCTTTTCTTCTTTTTTAGCTGTAACTTTCTTTTCTTCTTTTTTAGCTGTAACTTTCTTTTCTTCTTTTTTA
>BFAR01000081.1 GCA_008974855.1 archaeon MnTg01 | reverse complement strand
TTCACCAAACATTATCACCATAATTTTAACTGTTAAAACTCGGCTGTAATTTTACAGCGTCAGATTGACTAGCAATACAATACTCAAAATGCTTTTTTGACTTGTTTTACTCATTCTAGTCATCTATTGCATTTCAAGATTATTAATAAACATTGCTAGAATTATAGTAAAATTTGTTAGGAAAATTTTTTTGATTTTTTGAAGCAAGCTCAATTTCAACGAATAGTTACGTCATGCGCATAAGACTTAGATGGGAAATAAATCAAAAAAAAGTAAATTGTCTGAAAGAGAACAAATCATTAGTGTTCTAGAAAAATTCTTTGATAGTGGGAAAACAAAAAATTTTGCTCCTCTTCGAGAAATTCAGCTTGATGATCCAAACTTTTCTAGTTTTAGTGATGTGCCTCCATATGCGCTTCAAGATTATAAAACTACACTTGCGCTAGAAGAGTTGAGGTTTGTAAGTATCTCTGACTATAATTACGAAATTAAAAATCCCAAAATCAGCATTTATGGAGATTCCGCAGTAGTTGCGTTTGAGCTAATACAAAAAGGAATGTTAGTAGATAACAAGGCGTATACTGGGGAATTTATTACTATTCATAACAGAGGAACTTTTGTTTTAATTAAAAAACCCCCATGGAAGATTGTTCATATTCATCTATCGATGATAAAGAATAATTGATTATTTTTTCTTTTTTTGTTTGATATTCTTTGATTTATTTTTTGGTTTTTGAGTTTGTGGTTTTGGTTTATTATTTTTTGATGGATTTTCCTTACAGAGTCTCTTAAACAAATCATATGCTTCATTGACATTGACATTTCCATGAACTATAGCACGAACCGCTCTAATCATTGGAACTGGGTATGCAGATTGCCAAATGTTTCGTCCCATATCAACACCTGCTGCACCAGCATTAACAGCATTATGTGCTAATTCTAATGCTGCATGCTCTTCTAATTTTGGACCCCCTGCGATAATTACTGGAACAGGACAGCTATCAACTACCTTTTCAAAGTCATCACAATAGTACGTTTTTACTATATGAGCTCCAAATTCAGCAGCAATTCTGCATGAGAGTGATAGATATCTGGCATCTCTTTTTTCAAGTTCTTTACCAACTGCAGTTACAGCTAATACAGGAAGTCCATATTCCTCTGCTTCATTTACCAGATGACCTAAACTCACTAAAGTATTGTGTTCATTTTTTGCTCCTACAAAGATAGACATTGCTAGTCCACTTACATTTAATCGAATTGCATCCTTAACACTAGTTATAATTTTTTCATTTGAAAGATCTTGTCCAATAATACTTGAACCGCCAGACATTCTTAGAACTACAGGAACTGGAAAACGTGGATCAACTGATGTTCTAAGAATACCTCTAGTTAACATTAAAGAGTCACAGTACTTTAACAATGGTTGAATAGTTTTTTTTGGTTGTTCCAAGCTTTCAGTTGGTCCCAAAAAGTATCCGTGATCAACTGCTAACATTACAGATTTCCCATCATTAGGTTTAATTATTCGAGAAATTCGGTTTTGTAATCCCCAGTCCATCGCTCTTCGTTTTTGAAAGAAAATGTTTACCTTTCTTAAGCCTTTCTCAATTAGTGATTATTATCTTCATAGAGTCTGCTCCATTATGAGCATGCTCAAATGCTTTTGGAGTATCGATAATTTGATATCTATGAGTGATTAATTTTTTAACGTCAATTTTTGAAGATGCAATTAGATTTAGTGCTGCATTGGTGTCTGCATCTGATGCAGCATAACTTGTAAACAAAGTAATTTCTTTTGAATAGACCATACTCATATCTACATTAAGGATTGCTCCAGTTGAAGGAATCCCAAACAACATTACTACTCCCCCTTTTCTCACAAGATCCAGTGCATCAGATAAGGCGTGTAAATTTCCAGTGGCAACAATAGCAATATCCACTCCACGATTATCCGTTTCAGATAGAATTTTATTTTTTAATTCAGGCTGTGAGGATTTAATTGCATCAGTTATATTGAATTTTTTGGCAAAATCTAATCTGAAATCATTTACATCAATGCAAAATATTTTTTGAAATTCATGTACGTGAGAGAGCATCACATGCATCATTCCCGTTGAACCTACACCAAATATTGCAACGGAATCACCTTTTTGAAATGAAAGCTTGTTCCAAGATCTAACACAACAAGCAAGCGGCTCTATCATTGTTGCTTCATCAAAGCTCATAGAATCAGGAATTTTCAAAACTCCACCGTGGCTTACATTCCATTCAGGAACAATGAATTCTTCTGCTAATCCACATGGAGAAAGATTGGTTTCAGAATATTTTTTGCACATTGTTTCATTTCCATGTTGACAAAAGTGACATGAGTAGCAGGGAACATGATGATGAACAAAAACTCGATCGCCTTTTTTAAAATCAGGAACATTTTCGCCTACATCGGTAATTATTCCAGATGGTTCATGACCTAGGCGAGTGGATGGTTGACTGTATTTTCCATAGACTTTCTCTAGATCAGAACCACAGATGCCACATGCAGACATTCTAACCAAAACTTCCCCAGAACCCATTTCTGGTTTTAAAACATCCTCAACTACTACCTTCGATGAATCTTTTACAAAAGCAGCCTTCATGTCAAATTTCATGAGTGGAGAGTATAAGTACATTAAAGAATTTTGAGAAATTGTTTATTTTTTCGTGACATATTGGTCATTCTGAACATCGATTCATCTATTATTCCAATTACTAAACAAAAT
>BFAR01000080.1 GCA_008974855.1 archaeon MnTg01 | reverse complement strand
TACAAATTTTGAGACTCGTGTATCTATCTTAAGATCCTCTTCTGCAGTTTTTAATGTCACGGGCATTGTAGCCATTGAACTTGCAGTTGAAAATGCCAAAGTTTGTGGATTGCGGAATTTTGAAAATGTAGAAGATACTGATCTTTTTGCTACAAATTTCAAGATCAATGTGTACACCAGCAGCATAATTCCAAGACCAAGGACTACGGTTCCCATGTATACTCCCAATCCACCCATTGTTTCTATTCCAACTTTGGCAACCATACCTACTATCAAACCAAAAACTGCAAACGGTACAATCTTCATGGAAAACAATAGAATGTGTAGTGTAATTTTTTGAATTGATTCTAGTACATCTAATAACGGTTTGACTGATTCTTTTGGAAGAACAGCCATTGACAGACCAACAATGAGTGCCATTATCAAAATGCTGAACATCTGTCCTTCAAGATAAGAAGAAATAGGATTTCTTGGAATAATGTTTGATACCACATTTGGAATATCATCTAACGAAAAGCCATCTGTGACTTTCAAATCATCTTCAGAAAGATCATGGGTTTCTTGTAGTGCAGTAAGGTCTAAAATACTTCCTGGAGCTATAATTGATGCAAGAGATACTGCTATTAGTATTGCAATAGTTGTAGTAATTACAAAATAAATGCCAATACCCAACCCTAGATTTTTTAGTTTATCTTTTGCTCCTAAATTAGAAATTGCTACTACAATTGATGTAAAAATTAACGGAACGATAACCATCAAAATTATACTCAAAAATATGTTGGCTGGAATTGCAAGATATGATGTAAGAGAATCTAAAGTATCATCATCTAGGCCAACACCATCGTCTCCTAAAACCAATCCCACTGCTAGTCCAATGAGTAAGGAGATTACAACTTGGAGCCACAGGTTTTTGAGAATGTAATTTTTAAACGTCATTTCATTCACTTTAAAATTAATTTCATGCCATGGTATTTTTCTATCCTTAATTTAAAGTGGTATCAGATTTAGTGAAATTAGAATCTAGTCGCCCATCCATTGTTCTAGAGTATGACTCTTCTTTTCAAATGCTTTTTTTAATCTATTAAGTGATGTTTGTACTCTATCCTGCGAGAAATTTCTATCCTCAACTAGATATTTTGTTATGCCTTCATAATCTATTTGCCCAAAATTAATTTCAGCTACTTTGCTTACCTCGGGTTCTAAGAAAATCTTTCTTATTTGATTATAATCAATTTTTTCTAATTGTTCTTGAATTTGGGGAATATCTTCTAATCTAGAATGTGCTCGAATCATTTTTAGAGCAGTTTTGGGCCCAACCCTTTCAAACCCATCTGGATTAAAATCTGTTCCAATAAGAATTCCTAAATCTATCATTTGTTCTTTGTTGAGTTTTAATTCTGAGAGGGTTTTTTGGGTATCAATAATTTCTGGTTCTATCTCAATGTATGAATTTCTATTTGGAATCTTTCTTCTTCCGCTATTTGAAAAGTTTCTTACAAGTTTTTTTGCTCCAAATAATACCGAATCAAAGTCCTGGCTTGCAGACGCATATGCTTGTCCAGTCTGTGTAAGATGGGCTGCTGTGGCTTCTCCTTCTGAGGGAGCTTGAATTACTGGTATGCCAAATAACTCTAAGATTTTTTTTGAATCCTTCACCATAGAGTCTCTCATCGAAGTTGTTTGCTGCGCAAATTTTCTAGCTTCTTGCATATCTCCCGCCTTTAGTGCCTTTTCATACTTTACAGTAGCATCTCGTTTGGCTTGTTTTCTATGCTCTATTTCTGCTGACTTTAGTGATGGAGGTTTGCCATCAAAAACATAGACTGGTTTTATCCCAATTGATAGAAATCTAATATTTCTATAGAATAAACCACTAAGATGACTTGTTACTCTTCCCTGGTTATCAGATAGATGAAGCCCATCTGGACCTCTAATTATTGCCAAAAACTGGTAAATCGCATTATAGGCATCAACTGCTACTATTTTTGACGCAAAAGCCTCAAGACTAGTCTTTTCTCGAACTACCAATGCTTTGAGATTTAAACCCAAGAATCTTGGTTTACTGAATCGAGGTTTTTTGTCTTTGTATTGAGAAAGCTTCCTAATTTAAAAAAAATCAGCTTATTTTTCATCATATTAGCTAAATCCAAGATATCATCTCGAGTGCCGCATGCTATGTATGTCAACACCGATGCTTTTGGCTGCTGAAACAGAACTCTTAGAGAAGATCCCATTTACACTTGCTCAAAGGTTAGAGAATCGTCTTGAGGATGTGGTTTCCTTTTCTGGAACTCACCAAAATTATTGTGTGGGAATTGTTGATATGGTTGGCTCTACAAAGGTATCGGCTCATCTTTCTAAAGAAAAGATGACTAAATACTATGGCCTTTTTCTAAATGGTATGGCCATGATTGCAAAAGACCATGGAGCCCAAGTAGTAAAAAGTCTTGGAGACAGTTTATTGTATTATTTTCCAAAGACTGCAGATTACAAACCTGAACATTTTGTATGCCCACTAAAATGTGCAATATCTATGATCGAGTGTGGAGCAGTTATCAACGCTAAAATGAAGGAACACGGATTGCCTTCTGTTAAATACCGAGTCAGTATGGACTTTGGTACGGTGATGTTGGCCAATTCTGTTGCCTCATCTAATGATGACATTTTTGGTTCAACTGTAAATGTATGTAGTAAAATTAATCGCATCGCAAAACCAAATGGGATAGTTATTGGAAATGACATGTTCCAGATTGTAAAGAACTTTGATGAATTTGCTTTTGTTGCAGATAACGGACTTTCTCTTGGAATGACAATTCAGTATCCTGTTTATCAGGTATTGATAAAATAGTCAAGGGTTATCGAATTGAAGACATCTAGAATAATTTTCAAATCCTCTACTGAAGCTAAAAAAGATTATGATAAAATACTAGATAACTTTGAGTTAACAATTTGCATTATCTGCGGTAGAGAGGTTGAATCCTATTGGGAACCTAGTTACAAAGGAATACGGGCCTCTTGTGATAACTGTGAAATTAATTGGGCAGAATCCTAATATTTACAAAAACTCTATTATAAAAAAAGAATGAAATTTTACTTGTTTTGAACCTAGACTAATTCGTCCATTTTGGCCCAATAAACCTCTCTAAATTTCCGCCTTCATTATGAGTAATTGACGAATAAAGTAGGTATTGAACACTGGGATGAGTTTAACAATACTGGTAATTTCTACCCTACTCATTGTAGTTGCTACTGAAACACAGGATGTATTTGCAACTAATGGAGACGGACCTAAGCAAAAACACATAGATAAACACGAAGAAAAGCATGGAGACAAACACAAAGACAAACATGATGATAAGAAAAAAGAAAAGCACAAAGACAAGCATAATGATAAGAAAAAAGAAAAATTAGTCAAGAAAATAAAAGAGAAAATTATTCCACTTATTAAAGAAAAATTCGAAAAGCATAAAGGAAAAATTATTGAAAAAATTAAGCAAAAAATTGCTGATTACAAGGAAAAATCATCTAAAAAAATAACCCATATAGTTGATGATGATAAAGATGAATCAAATCCTGTCACGTCTACCAATGATGATGAAGTGAATACTCCTGATGCCAGAAACAATGATGATGAACAAACCTCTGTACAAGGAGAAGCAACATCCCAAATAGTTGAGATGAACAAGTTCAAAGGCAGTGGCAATGATTATGCTCCAACTTTAGGCAGTGACAGATATGGAAATAATTATGTAGATAATGGATTTACATTCAATGACTTTGTAACCGATGTTGAAAATTTCATGACACACATGCCACTTCAAACTCTTCAAGTTGGAGAATTAAACACTGTAATTTTAAAAATTTATGATGATAGAGGAGCTGATAAAATTGAACATGTCGAGATAGCATTTGGATTGGATTCCAAAGAATATGCTAGTCAAAGCGATAATAAAATAATTTGGACACAAAACTTCAGAGGTGAACAATCAATTATAGAAAACGATTCTGATAATCTACTAATGGATGTTAGTGCCGCAGGTGAATCTAATGGTAAAATCTTAGAAGTTACTTTTAATTTTGCATTTAGAGAACCAATGGATAAATCAAAAATTGGAGTTGTAGTTTGGGATCAGGACAAACGCAGTAGAACCATTTACTTTAATGAGGGAATTGAAGTAGTTGGCGAATCACTTAATCCTCCAGAGATAATTAGTATTATTGATGAAAATGGCTATCCTGTACGGATTACAATGACTGGTAAATCAGAAGGAATCGATGAGGATGGAAATATCTGGACTCATAATTCTCCATGGACCAAACAAAAAATGTCTGTGGATAAAACACTCGCACATGAGAATCCTGAACCAGTAGGAAATCATGGATTTGATAGGAGTCACAACATGTTTGATTCATACAAAAATTCTCAGGCCCAAACTGCCCAAGAAAAATTAATTGAAATTTTGGGTGGACGTAACATCAATAATTTTAGTGACTAGGAAATTTTTTTGATAAAGTACGAAAAACGGCAGACTGGAGTATATTTAGCCCAAGATGTTTTAAGAAAATTGCCAGGTTAGCCAAGTGGTACGGCGGACGCCTCGAAATCTTATACAGGATAGCGTCTGTGCATCTGCACTCAGGGGTTCGAATCCCTTACCTGGCGCCATACGCTACCGTTAAGAGCCCTTCCGACGTATAATTAACTCCGGAACATATATGGCAAAATCACTAATTTCAAAAAGAAAAACACAAGAATTTGAGATCCATCCCTATGATATGAAAATTGAGAAAACCTACAAACTCATTGAACATGAGTTTTTTCACAATATTATATAAAATGATTCTAGGTAATCTATACAGGATTATCCCAAATAGATTCTAAAACATAAAGAGAGATTTAGTAAATTTAGCAAAATACTATATTTCAAATAGTGGTTTTTTATAAAAAATAAGCATGAAACATGTTTCAAACTTTGTTAATTCTATTCCTGTGCAAACTACCACTTTGGTTTCACTAATTGCGATTCTTGCAGTTTTTGGACCGTTCATTTCAGTTTCTGCTGGGTTTTGGGATGCAGTTAATCATTTACTTAATGAACCTGATTATTTTTGGAGTATTCAACACATGGTTGTGTATTTTGGAGTTTCTTTAGTTGCATCTGCTGGTTTTTTGGGTATGCTTATTTTAATTAAAAAATCCGTCCGCGGAACTCTAAAAACTGGAATTTTACTTGTAGTGGTTGGTGCAGCCATTCAACTAGTTGCAGGTTTTGCAGATTCCCTCTCACATGATGTGTATGGAATTGACGGATTAATTTCTTGGTCACATCAACCACTTGAATTAGGTCTAGTTTTAGCAGCACTTGGAGGATTCCTAGTACTAAAAAATAAAGAACATACTAGACTTAAAATTTTAATTCCATTTTCAATAATTGCTTTTCTCTTCTTTACAACTTGGCTTGTGTTTAATTTTGCTTTAATTTTTGGACATACAATACAATGTATCTATATTCATGTTATATTTTCATCAGGATGCTCAATTCTATAGTTTCTCAATTTCATAAATGATGTAATGACAATAATTATTCCTCCAACAAAAGTCATGATTCCTGAATAAATCATTTCCTTTACACGTGTATCCCCTAATTCTACCTGCATATCAATTGGGTTCTCTAAAGTATTGACAACATTTACTGTATATTTCCCGCTTTGCTTAAAATCAAAATAACTCACATACATTTTTGTCTCTACGTTTTTTTCTGAAATAATATTTTCATTATTATTCAAAACCTGAACAAATACTTTGTATTTTAGAAATTCAGGCATGAAAATTTTATAATATCCAATTCCGTCCCCTTCAAAATCTAATTGGATTTTATGAGAGTTTTGAGATTCTAAAATAAATTCTTCTGAGATTTTATCCCCCTCTACAAATATCATTGACATCCAAATAATCCCAACCACACTTAGTATTATTCCGATTTTGAATAATGATATCTTCAATTCAATGATTTTGTAAACTATTTGTTTAATAAGATAATCTAAAGGGCTCGACCCTTCAACCTAACGGTTCGAAGATATTGTACATCCAGACATTATGGTAAAAACTAAGGCTCCAAACGGTTGCGTTTGGCTCCCTTACCTGGCGCTCACCATTTAGAATTAAAAAGGAATTCTCTGTACTTAATATAATTATTCCTCGGCCACTTGCTAATTGACTTGAAGAATTTTTTTTATTATATCAGCAGCTTTTTTTGCTCCATCATAGTTGTGAGGATTCCGTTTTTCTTCAAGTTTATTATTAATTAAGGAATCCAATCTATTAACATCCTCATATGAAAAGCCTTCTTTTTTTGCATTGTCTTCTTGTTCAAAATGATTTTTTATGGGTATGAAAATACCTGGAGTTCCGTAAGCTTTTGATTCATCAATTGTAGATTTTCCTGCAAGAGAAACAATCAGATCTGCCGCAAATATTATTTCATGTAAATTATTTACAAATCCCAAGTTTCTTGCATTTTTTAAAGAGCCTTTTTCTAATGACGGGCCTGCCACAATTACTAATTCAACATCGTCTTTTATTTTCGTGTATGCTTCAAATGTTTTGTCAATTAAAAATTTTCCTGCGTCTGTACCGCCAACACTGACAACAATTGTTTTTTTATCAAATGAATATTTATTTCTTAATTCTTCTCTAGACTCTTTGGTTGTTCTTACAATTGGCCCAACTCGTCTTATATTGTTTTTATCATCTCCTTCTTCTGGCATAATAACAACATCACATTTTTTCATAATATCTCTCATAGAGCGGTTCATTATTTTCTCTATAATGGAACCAAATCCGCTTGTAAATTTGGTTTCAAGAACATCTGTAATTAGTACTGTAGGTATGTTTTGCTCTTGTGCTATTGTAATTGATGCAAAATCTTCATCACTTACAACTACGCTAGGTTTTTCTTTTTCAATTATTTTAGCAGAAATATTCTTACAGTCTTTGTAAAATTTGTAATATTTCAATAGCCACTTTACTGGATGTTGTAGTAAGCCATTTTCAACATCAAATTTTGGTTGAGAATATAAATTATCAACATCAAATTTACATTCTTCTAGAAATTTTGCAGCCTTTGTACCTGTTACAAATTTAGTTTGAATGTTTTGAAGATGTGGAATAATAGCTGAATCTCTTGTTGCATGACCTAGACCAGTTGGACTGCAAAAAAATGTAATATTTTGCATGATTCATTTGATACTTGTTTCCATTTCTAGATTTTCATTTTATAATTCTCAAAGTTTCAATGGATTTTAATAGGTAGTTTGTTGGGCTCTTGATCCAGTTCGGTTATGACGTCGCCCTTTAGTGTATCTATACATAAAGAAAATAGAGATTTATTTAAAAAATGAGGTAAAAACCTTCTTCCATCCTGACAATTTACCATCTAAATTCCCATAGCTGATTGTTAAACCTTCAAGGGAATTATGAAAAGTAACGTATATCTTCGCTCTCATGGTAGAAAAAGAAATGAATCTAGAAGTCGAAGATGATAAAAAAGAGGAGATTGGTAATGCAATTACTAGTGAAGATAGCCCTGTAGGCATTGATGCCAAAAAAACTCACATTATCATTATTAACAAACTGATTGAAATTGAGAAGCGATTAGACAAATTAGAAAAAAAGTAGCTGAAAATCCACAAACTCAGCTTACTAGAGGTTATGACTATCCCTGAGTATAATATAATATGAAAATCAGCGAATACAATCCAGAAGACACTGAATTAAGATAATCAAATAACGTCTGAATTAGTTACTATTCAGGCCTGTTTGAATCACTGGGACCTCCTGGGCCAACCATGTCTTCAGGTTTTACATCTTGATCCCATCTGCCTTTGACTCCCTTTATGAGAGCGACTATTCCAGCGCCTACTAATGATACTACTAATCCTGAAAATATGATTTTGCCTTGTAGTTTAACATCACAATCAATTGGAACTGGAGGCTTATCCTCAAAGTATTCAAAACAATCATCAAATTCTCCAGCTTCTACTGTTGCATCAAAATACGCTGAGCCAAAAATCCCTAGAATAATAAAACCTACAAAAATTAATACAATTCCAAGCATTGTAAAGCGAGTATCGCTCACAGCATAAAATGATACTTTACTGTATTTAATTTAAATGCCTATTTTTTCTTAATAGGCAGTGTTATTGTAAATGTAGAACCTTTATTTTCATTATTTTTTGCAGTTAATTTACCACCATGTGACTCTATAATTCCCTTACACAAATACAAACTCAATTTTTCATCGTTAATTTTATTTTCTGTAACGTCTTTTTCAAAAATTTTGGGAAGAATCTCTACAGGAATTCCACTTCCTGTGTCGTTGACTCTGATGATCACAAAATTTTGCTCATGAGCAACAAAGCTTTCTATTTTGATATGACCTGTTTCTGTGTATTTTATAGCGTTGTTTAGAATAGTTTGAATCACTAGAGTTAAACGAACCTTATCTACAGGAATTTCAATATCATGATCTAAACCTACTCGAAACGAAACCTTTGACTTTGAATTTTTTATATCCTCCACACACTCTGATATAATTTCATTAATGTTTAGATTTTTTTTGGAAATCTTTAGGTTGTCATTAGAAATTCTATTTGTATCCAAAACCACAATAGACGCATTTTGAACTTTTTTTGCAACTCCTACAACTTCCTTCCACGCATCATCATTATCCATTTGACCTGATTTAGCTAGCTTTGCATAGTCAAAAATATCTTGAATTGGTTCTGTGATTTCATTTGCCTTTGTTGAGAGAAATTGCTCTTCTCTTTCTTCAAGACTTTTAATTTTATCATATTTATTTTGTAATTCTGTTATTTTACCATTTAAAATCCCAATCATCTCAAATAGCATTAGCTCCTTTCCAATAAACATAGGCCGCTCATGTTTTTTAGAATTTATTGAAACATTTTCTATCTTATTGAAGACTAGCTCATCATCGGTAGGTTGATTGTATTTAATGTCAATTAGGGCACGCTCTAACTGTTCTACAATTTTAGGAACTGTGAGGGGTTCTATTTTTTTTGGTTCCTCATCATCTGATACCTGAGCCAATCCAATTTTTCTTGTTTTAGAATTGTATTAATTTCCTGTTTGTTTAAAGTGCACAGACACGCTATTTTTCCAATTTTAATTTAAGATTTTTTAGTGAGGCCTGGTAAAAATTTTCCATAAAATATACAAATTCATTAAACTCTTTTTTTGCCATTTTTTTACTATTAAAATAAGATTGCCAAGTTACTCTTGTTGATTTTTTTTGTTGTTTGATTGAAATTGTTGCATGATAGAACCGTAATGGAAGACCAGTTACTGCAATATATGAAAAGTATTTTTTATTATTCCATGCAACAACATGCTCCTCAATTTGATTCCCATCATCAAATGTAATGTTTCTAATTGCACCTACCCCACGTTTAGTTTTTGAAAGATAAACTGTTTTTTTTACATTAATTAGCCAATCAGGCAACCCCACAATATTGCTAACTTTTCTCCAAACTTTATCACGTGAAGCTTTGATCAAAATTGATTTTTTTACCATTCCAGAATAGTTTGCTTTTTGTTTAGTTGTCTTTACCATTTTTAAAGTTGGAATGGTTTGGTTTTTAAATTTTTGAAAAATTCTGAACTATGTGTAATACCATCTATGAAAAACAATTCTAACACATTTAATCTCCTTTATCATAATTTTATTCATGGTCTTTGGATGGGGAAAAAAGAAAAAAAGCCTCGAGTTTGAAACATCTATTCAAGAAAAAAATGAGATTAAACTTGATGAAATCAACTCTAAAGTAGAAGGGATTCAGAGTTTAAGGAAAAACACAATTGTCGCTGAATCTAAGATGTTCAGGAAAAAAATAGAATGGAAACTAGATGAAATCTTAAAAATAATCAAGGATCTAGAAAAAGATAATCTTAAAGTTGATGATATCGACAAGCACTTGGAAATTCTGGTTGTCCGGGGAAAAAGGCAGGTAATTACTGCAATAAAAAAAGAAAATTTAGAAAAACTACCTGACATTAAATCTTATGAGGATGTGTTATCTCTTACAGAACTAGTTACACACAAACTAAAACGGATTGGTGATGCACTAGGTAGACAATCTAGAGTCATTCATATTTTTGCACCCAGATATGCAGCCAAGCTAAAAAATCACCTGGCCGTATTAAATTCAAGTCGTAGCGAACTGCAATCTTTAGTGGATAATTATAAAAAATTAAGCGATGATGCCTCTGTGATTTCTGAAAAAATTACTAAATATAATGAATCAAAAAATAAATTAGATACAAATGACAAACGCATCACTGATACAAAAAACTCTATTCAAGAGTTTGAAAAAAAGAAAGTAGATACACAAAAAAGTATTTCTGCACTAAAATCCGGTGATGAATTTATTAAATATCAAGAAACACAACAAAAACTAGAGACACTGTCCCCAAAACTAATTCAAAGCAAGATCGATTCTCAGTTTACAAAAATCTCAAGGCCTCTTAGTAGGTATGAGTATGGTTCATCACTTGACAAACCTCAAAGAGTTTTGATGGAAAAATTAATTGCCAATCCATTTAATGTTTTGACTTTGACAAACAAGGATGATATAATAAAAATACTCTCAGCAGTGAGAAAGGGAGTAGAAAGCGGTTCCATATCAGTAAAGGATACTGAAAAATCATTGTCAAGTATTGATGAGACAATAGAGATGCTAGATGAGTTTGTAAAAGACAAATCTGAATTTGCAAATAAAAAAGATAATCTTCAAAAAGAACTTGATGCCTTTGACATAAAGGAATTAAAACAAAAAGAAGATTTTTTGCTAAAAACTGAAAATGACAAGTCTGATGCAGAATCTAAAATCAAAAAATTGGAACACGAAATATCTGATATCAAAAATAATCTTCCTGAGATTTTGATGGATATAGAAATCAGACTACGAAGAATCGCTGCTACCAAATATCACGTTTCAGAATAGTCACAGAAGATCCGAAAAATTTATCGTTATATGACCGATAAGTTAGCATTAGAACATGAGTGGCAAGCTACCCCAAAGACAATCTTCATCTCACTCTGGACTAATTTTTGCACACTTTTTCTTTGTAGACATTGTGGGCCTATCAGATCCTACAATGTCAACTAAAACCCAAATAAAAAAAATTGAGGTTTTAAACAGATGCATCTTTGAATCCGAGGTGTACCGAAGCACTCCAAAAGAGAGCATATTGACTCTGAATTAATAAAAAAGGCTAAAGCAGTAACTGGGAAAATTTTTTCGGCATTGTATTTTGAATATCCAGTCTCTTGTGGAAAAAGTGACTACGGCATGATAAGCGAGTATAATCCACAAAATGATAGTTTTACACATAAGGACATGTGGGTTGAATCCCCAAATGATTTACCAGAGTAATAATTGAACAAGTATTGAGAAAAATGAAATTATTTTTATTAATTTTTAT
>BFAR01000079.1 GCA_008974855.1 archaeon MnTg01 | reverse complement strand
AATAACTTTCAGTCCAAATCTCAACTTGGGTTCTATCATATTCAGAAATCCCAGAATCTCTGGCTTTTTTAAAAATCTCCATTGCTTCATTTTTTTCAAGGGCTTTTGATTGGGCCTTTGTGTAACCGTCATCATCTACTAAAATTGTAACATAGCCATCAGCAGTATGAATAACTGCAACGTGAGTTTCTTCTCCTACAGGAAAAAATTTCCCGTCTTTTTTTTTCGTAGTTAAAGTTAACATTGCAAATCCAGCCAAATCAAAAAGAGTCATTTGGGCTTTGTTTGCTCTTTCTCTTCCAATCTGAACGGCTTGAAAATATTGCATGATTTTATTTTGTTTAGTTACTATATGCATTTTTTGTCTCAACATTTAAGACATGTAAAATTAAATTTCATTTATTGAATCGTAAAATTGTTTTTGGGGGGATAGTAGCGGCATTTGGAATAGTTTTTGGAATAGTTGCATTTTCAGGCTCGACGATAATTGATGATACTTCTGGCGGCAGTATATTTTCCCCTTCTGAGGTACCTAGAGAGACCTTACCAATTAAATTTGAATTAGAAGATATTTCAATTTTAGAGGTAAATAATAAAGCTGCTACAATTAAAGTAGAATTCAAAGTAACTAATCCAAATTTCAAATCAGTAATACTTCAAGTAATCACGTATGAACTCTTTGAAAATGATGTTAGATTAATAATAAGTCAAATAGGAGAACGGCCTATTGGAATGCTAGAGTCTTCAAATTACTTTCCTATCCTAAGTGAGCGACCTACATTTCTTAAAGACACAATTACTATAAAAAATTCTGGCAATTCTCCTGAATTATGGGACACATTAACCAATAATACCCCCCAATGGAAAATTAAAGGGGTGGCTTATTTCAGCCTAAGTTCTATTACCTCAGGTGGAGAAAATGAAATTATCTTTGAATTCCCATAAAATTCTAGAATAATCTAAGGTTCGTTCATGCCGAACAGACATTAAGTTTTGTACTATTTTCTGTAAAAATTATTCTGGAGAATTTGTAAATGGCTAAAATGGTTGGTTCCTATTCAATACGAAATTTGATTCAAAGTTCCGAATATCTACTAAAATTAACTCGTTCTTTAAGGGACGAAATCAATGATCTTGAAACAGCCAGAGATGAAGTAAGAAATCAACAAAAAGTAGCAACAAAACAAGGATCACTTGTTAAAAAAATGACCAATTACATGAGTGAAGAACTTGAGAGGATGGAATTGTCAAATTCTAATGAGAAAAAAAATTCTTCTGATACATCAAAATTCAGCAAAAATATTGATAAATTTTCGGTGACTGAATCTAAGTTACGAGCATTAAGAGAACGATTAGCTGAATTTATTGAGGGCGATGATGCCGAATCATTAAGGGCAGTTGATAGAACTCTCTCAATTGAATTAAAACAATATGAATCGTTTTTGCTTACGCTAACTACTTTATTAAATGAAAAAATTCCTAGTCTAGAAAAAATTTCTGACAGGATAAAGGCTGAAAAGAGAGAATCTGAACAGCAAAAACTGCTTCTAAGAGAGATGATTGAGTTATTTAATAATGAAATTGATGATCTTGAACAGGCTCTCAAAGAAATTAATGAGTAATTTCAATTTTTTCAGGAGCAAATAGGTATTGTATCATAAAAATCAAAAATTATGATTATTTGTTTAAAGTTAAAAAAATTGGGCAAAGTTATATATGATCCAATAACTTGTTTTTTTTAAATGGCAGAAGCAAGTATGGCAGCATTCGGTTCAGCAATCGGAGTAGCAATTGCATTAGCAATAGTAACATTTGCTCTTCGTGGTAAAGGACATCCAGAACCACTAGAGTAGTCTAATTAAAAAAAAACTACTTATTCATTATTTTTATCTGGTTTACCTAGTCCAAACATTTCTTCGATTTTGATTTGTTTACCAATTTTTTGTTTGACGAAACATCTTTCATAATATTGACAAGACGAACATTCTATTGATGGTTCTAATATTGGAACCTTTTTTTCTTCAAGCAGATCCTTTAGTACACGAACACGTCTTACTAATTCTTCAAACATTTTATTCTCTTTGGAAAGGGAAAATGATGCTTCTTTCCCATCTGGTGTCAAGTAAACAACTACTCCTTCATCTTTTTTGAATAACCACATACATGCATTCAGGTATAATAGATCTAAAGCAAATGGACTCTCTGGATTTTGCATGGTTGAACGGAAAATAATAATTGCATCATCCACAATCATGTCGGCCTTTCCTTTGAGGGTAATGTCATCAATAGAATATTCTCCTTCTTTTCCACCATATTCCATTTTCTGAAGGAGTCCTGTCATCAAATTGTTAAAACTGGTTCGTATTAGCTCAATTGGTGCAGTTCTATCATAATATGATCGTCTTAGGCATCTGACCACCTCATGAATGTAAATTGTTTTGTTATCTTTAGGATCAATCTTTGGTTCAATATCTCGTCCTATTGATTCAATAGCACTTTTGATTAATTGTCTATAATCTCTATCTCCCATCATTTTACTTCATCCTCCATTTTAATTCTGAAATTTCACTAGCCATTTTGAGATCCTCCCTGAAAATGCTAGAGTAGCAAAGTGTACACCAAAACCAAGAATTGCACCGACAATAAGATTTCCCGTACCATAATAAATTCCAAGAAAAATTACTAATGCAGGTATGGTAAAAATCAGAGCAAGTATACTACTTTTCCAAAGAATATTTGAAAGAGTTGGTGTTTCTTGATTTGGAATTTTCTTATCTAGGTTAATCATAATTACCTAAATCCAGAATTTTTTGTTATAAATGTATGACCTATTTTTGAAGGACGGTATATCTAGTTGAATGAAAAAATGTTCTCATAGTCAATATTTCCTGTATCTTTAACCTTTTCTGAGTATGAACTGCATTAATGATTCCTTAGAATATTCTATTCCATGTTCTGCTTCAGAATGCTTTCCGTATTCTTCAATAACTTTTGCCGCATCTTCTCCTTCAGATGAAAAATCACAATCAAAGCCGTAATCTCTGCATTCTAGTTTGGGCATTTATTGCTCTTCTTTTGGTGGTAGTAATAACTCTTAGCTTCACCTTACCCTACGATCTAGTAAAAATTTGCGCTATTTATCATCAATAATTATCTTTGACATTGTAATTTGCGGAGAAATTTTTTGTTCAACTGCAAATGCAATTGAGGCCATGTTTCTTACTTCAAAGGAGGTAAGAATTGTTATTCCAACACTGGTTGCGGCACTAAACATTTTAGTAAACGTATTTTTTGCGCCCTTGTAAATTGCCATCTCAAAAGCTCGCTCAAATTCAGAAATTGCATCAATATCATTTTCTGACTGGGGAATCAATTCTTTGTACTTTGTACTAGAAAGTTCATTAAATGCATCTTTTACGGATTCTGCTGCAACCATTCTATCAAGCAAATCTTTTGGTGCACCAGAAGTTGAAGATACAAGTAAATCTTGAATCTGTTGTTCCTCCAATCCCCAAAACTTTCCTCTCAAAATGCTGAGTAAATTGTAAAAGCCAATATTCATTCCTACAGGGCGAGCCAAATCTTTGTCTCCCGAAATTCGTAATGCTGCACTAATCTGGTAAATCAATATTTTATCAAAATAAGTATCAAAAATTTGAATATTTTTTTTATCATTGTAAAGGGTAACTGCTTTTGCAATATCTTCTCCAAAAATTGTGCTACTAAGACTAGAAACAATCTCCTCTAGATCTTCTGCAACTAATGCCTTCAGAACAATGTCTCTTTGTTTGATTAGCTCTTCTGCATGTAAATTAAGACGAGGCACGATTTCCTCTTGAGATTTTCCAAGAACTCGTCCTTTTAATATTAATTTCAAATTAGTTATGATGAACTTTAGATAAAATGCTTCTAACACCTTAGAGCCTCCACCTGATTTTGATATCGAATAATGAATATCTGCAAGATGACTTCTTAGGGCAGATTCAATTTTTTCTGAGGTAAATGGCTTTGAAATTTTTGATACTGAGTCAGCATAATTTGTGTTTTTAATTCGAGTCATTAATTCATCTAAATCACGTGATTCAGCCAAAGTCTGAAAATCACTTTTTGGAAGGAGCTGACCCATTTTACTATAGGATTTAACACATGAAAAGACCTTCTGCGAACCACCCATTTTGATAATTTGTTTTTGTTTGTGATTTTAATGTTTGGTGAAAAACAGACATCATTAACTATATCTAAAAAATAATTAACTAATACTTTTTAGAAAATTGATTGCCTTTTCCCTTTCTGTTTTAGAAAATTCTGAAAATGCATCTAAAAACTCCTTTTGAATAAGTATGGATTCATCGGAAATTTTTTTTAATTTTGTAATGCTAAATGGCAATAACTTTTCTAATCTGCCTTCACAATATGCCTTTGAATATTTTTCAAATAAAGAATATGTGAATCTAGGTACAACAGTTGCAAATTTTTGTAAAATTTCTTGGAACTCTTTTTCTTCTATTTTGGCTTTTGAAAAAAATTCTTTTAGAATCTCTTCTCGTCCAACAATCTCATTTAGAGATAATGCTATGAGCTTTCCTTCTAGGGTAAGCTCATAAAAAGGAACACCCTTTTCTTGTAATGCTTTGGGACCTCGCTTAAGAGGTAATCTTCCTGCTTCACGAACTAATCCTAGTGGAAGTAAAATCTCATCTAGATCCCGAAAAATTCCTGAATAGATATTTTTCCAAACAATTCCATGTTCCTCAGCTATTTTTTGTGAAATGCCAGTCCTAGTTCTTGCTGCTGAATTTGTTGCAGTAGCTAAATGTGCAATTATTGATCTTTGTCTTGATGCCTCTCCAGTAAGTTCATCTTTTTTTGTTTTGAATGTATCAAAAATAGAAAGTCGAGGATTTTTTTTATCTTTTTTCATTTATCATAAACCTCTAAAAATTGTGTTAATAATTTTAGAAAACAGGCATGATTTGCTATATGACATGAAATTATCATTTTATGTTAGTATCATGAAATACTAAAATATAATAATTTACTTTCTCATTGCCTCCTACATCTCAAGGGTTATATAGTCACAAATTTTTTGTGTTTGTAATGAATTCTAGAAACCACAAGTATGCTCTATTACTTGTGGCCGCAGTCGCTGTCTCGGCTACCGGTGCAATGTCACAAGCATTTGCACAACAGGTAACCGATGGCATGGACGGGTACGTAAAAGGAACAAGTGGAATCTATACTGGAAATCCAAACGAATGTTGGTATGATGATGGCTCAGGTAACATG
>BFAR01000078.1 GCA_008974855.1 archaeon MnTg01 | reverse complement strand
ATCTACCTTTAATTTTAAAGTCTTTCCGAAGTGGTGGAAGATCTGCCCAATCTTCTGGTAATAATAATCGTCTATTATCTGGATGACCTTCAAAGAAAACTCCTAACATTTCAAAACATTCTCTTTCATGAAATTCCACGCTGTAAAAAATATCCCTCAGACTTGGAAGTTTGGTAGAATCATTACCTGGGTTAGGAACATCTTCACGGGGGGTCCTTGTTGCCAAAGACAAAACTTGTCTGCTAAGTTGTGGGTCTGTGTATGAACCCAAATGATAAACTACTTCAATTTCTTTATCTGATGGAAAGTCTACACCTGTTACTGATTCTGCATGATCATAATTCAACTCATCTCGAATAAATGAAGCTACTTCAAGTATGTCTTCTTTTTTTACATTAACTCTTATTCTGTCTGGTTTTACAAAAGCAATTTCAGTTTTAGATCCAAACTTTTCAGTAATTTTATTTGATTGTTCTTTTTCAAATTTTGGCAAGTTGTCTTGTTTTTCAACAACAAGTTTAGTTTTAGTGTCTTCTTGTTTACTAGAATCAGTATCACTCATTAGCTTCCTACCTAACCTTCATATTCTTAATTTTCTCCTGAAGGAGAATACATCCTTGTATAAGAGTTTCAGGTCTTGGGGGACAACCTGGTACATACACATCTACTGGGAGTATTCCATCAATTCCTGGAAGAACATTATATGAGTCAAAATATAATCCTCCAGTAATTGCACACGCACCCATTGCAATAACGTACTTTGGTTCTGGCATTTGATCATATACTAAACGAAGTCTTGGAGCCATTTTTCTGGTAATTGTTCCTTGAACAACAACTAGATCACACTGTCTTAATGAGCCAAATGCTTCGATGATACCAAATCGTTCAACATCATATCTAGGACTGGATGCAGCACCAAATTCAACACTACAACAAGCCGTTTCAATATGTACAGGCCACAACGACCATAATCTACCCCAATTAATGGCATAACCTAATGGTTTGTCGATTGCTTTGACTAGAATATCTCCTAACTTTCCAACAAAAGTATTAGCGGTTTGTGGCGTAATAAGATCTTTAAACATTGTAAATCCATACCTCTATTTTGAAAATATTTTGTGAGTTTAAGATTACCAAATATCTCGCCTCTTTGATTGATAAAGTGCATAAGCCATAGCTCCAAACATTATTCCTAAGAAAGCTATGATTGGAAGAATTGTAGATTTTTCAAGTTCAAGTAGTGTGCCTCCCCATGCATACAAGAAAATTGCCATTACATCAAAAACAACAAACATCAAAATGAAAGCGTAATATTGCATCATAAAATGAGTCCGTCCAGCACCAGATGGGACTTGGCCACATTCCATTGGAAGGAATTTTACTGGATTACTTCGTTTTCTAGGTGATATCATTCTTGAAATAATCAAAGCAGGACCCATTACAACTACGGCAAAACCAAACATCAACATTACTTGACTATATTCTGCCATGGTTTCACCTACCAAAGTAGCTTTGAGACCCTTCCGAAGATATAAAAAGCTATCCTCATTTTTTTCGATTAAGGTTTGCCTAAACTAAATTTTGCAAAGTTCTTAATATCCCATGATTTCAAACTGTTGTTATGACTTTGAATGTAGGAGACCTAGCTCCAAACTTTGAATTGGTAGATACTGAGCTTAAAATGAGAACTCTAGATGAGTTCAAAGGAAAAAAAATAATTTTATCATTTTTTGTAGCAGCAAGCTCTCCTGTATGTGAAACTGAATTGTGCAATTTAAGAGATTCACGTGATGAACTATCAAATCTTGGAGCACAAGTTATTGCAATAAGTAATGACGGACCATTTGCAAACAAGGCCTTTGCTGAAAAAAATAATTTAAAATTTCCAATTCTTGGAGATTATAAAAGTAAAACAATTAGAGACTATGATGTGTTGATGCCAGATCTATTGCATATTAAAGATTATGATGCAGCAAAGCGTTCTATTTTCATTATAGATGAAAATGGAAAGATAGCTTACAAATGGGTATCAGATAATCCACTAGTAGAACCAAATTATCAAGAGATTAAAGATTTTCTAAGCAAAGGAAATTAATTTTTCTTAAATTATTCTATTTCTGCAATAATATCATTTTTTGCAACTGTTGCACTTTCTTTAACTTTTATTTTTTTAACAACACCATCTTTATGTGATTTCACTGAAACTTGCATCTTCATTGATTCTAAAACACAAATTACATCATCTTTTTTTACCTCAGAACCTTCTGATACTGAAATTTTAATTACTTTACCAGGAATTTGGCTGTGAAGATTGAGTTGTGAATCACCAGTGCCAGAGTCTCCAGAGTTTTTGAAAACAATTTCATTAAAATTTTGATGCATATTTACTGTAATTGGTACTCCGTTTACAACAATTTTCATTTGTGAGGTAGTGTTATTAAGATACTTTACTTTGTGATATTTTTGATCTAAGATAAATTCAATACCGCGAGAAGACATTGTAAGAATTTTTAAATTTTTTTCATTATCATTGATTTTAATTAAATATTCTAAATTTCCTAATTGTTGTATAATTTCAGCATTAAAAACATCTTCAATGTCTTCGATTTTATATTCCATTAAGAATTGCCCAATTTATTTTTCCAGTGCATGCTAGTTTCAGTAGTAGATTTCACTCTACTTTTGTAGTATTCTGAATGAATTACTGCTGCAGCAATTGCTACTTCTTTGTTTGCTTCTTTATCTTTTTTAATGTCAGCAGTTAATCTATCTAAAATGCCAAATCGTTTTAAAAAATCTGTTGAAAGTTGACCATTTATGTATTCATCAGTATTTAGAATTGTTTTGTATAATGGAATTGATGTTTCTACACCTTGAATGTAAAAATCATTTAGAGCGTTAAGCATTCTTAGTCTACACTCTTCAAATGTTTGCCCC